>JANLHA010000246.1 GCA_024653845.1 Candidatus Omnitrophota bacterium
GAAGAAGAAACGCGTAAAAATCTCGCACCCGTTGTTGAGCGAGACGTGAAAGTCTATTTGATTTTTGACAAAATCGCCCAGTTGGAAGGCATTCAGGTGGAACGCTCGGAAAGCTTGCCAGCCAGGGTGATTGAACTTTTATTAAAAGAAGCCAAGTGGGAAGAATAGAATCTCGTAGCCAACAGCCTCTATCATATAAGGTAAGAGACTTTCAGGAAGGAGATCGATATGGACATTAAAGCTCAGTTAGTCCCCATGGTCGTTGAGAAATCGGGTCATGCCGAACGCGCGTATGACATTTTTTCTCGTTTGCTCAAAGAACGAATCATCTTTATCGGTACGCCGATCGATGATAATGTTTCTAACTTGATCATTGCTCAGATGTTGTTTTTGCAGAGTGAAGATTCTTCCAAAGACATCAATCTTTATGTGAACAGTCCTGGCGGATCCGTGACAGCAGGGCTGGCAATTTATGATACGATGCAATACATTAAACCAGACGTTTGCACGTACTGTATGGGCCAAGCTGCAAGCATGGGATCTCTTTTGTTAGCGGCAGGGACGAAGGGAAAACGATTTTCGCTTCCTTATTCGAGGATCATGATTCATCAGCCTTGGGGTGGTACGCAAGGAACGGCGAGCGATATTTCGATTCAAGCTAAAGAAATTCTTCGTATGAAAGAAGAGTTGATCAATATTTTAGCCAAGCACACGGCACAGCCTCGAGACAAAGTTGAGCGAGATTCTGACCGTGATTATTTCATGTCAGCCCATGAAGCCAAAGATTATGGACTTGTTGACGTGGTTTTAGACGGGAAAGCAAAGTAGGATTGCGACTAACTCATTTTTTCATTAATTTGTTAAACCAGTAAAAGGATTTTGCCATGAAACGAAATTTGTTGTTAACTCCGGGGCCGACGCAAGTGCCGGTCGAGTTGTGTGAAGTGTTGGGCAAACCGATCATCCATCACCGGACTCCTCAGTTCCAAGAATATCTTAAGCAGGCGGTCGAGGGATTGCAATATGTCCTTCAGACCAAGAACGATGTTTATTTGATAGCAGGTTCTGGAACGGCAGCCATGGAAGCCAGTGTCTGTTCGTTTTTGTCCCCGGGTGATCAGGTGATCACCGTCGAAGCAGGCAAATTTGGTGAACGTTGGACAGAGATCTGCCGAGCATATGGCATACAGCCACACGTGATTTCGGTCAAATGGGGAAAGTCGGTGGATGCCACCGAAATCAAAAAAGTCCTTGATGCGAATAAAGAGATCAAAGCCGTTTATGTGACGTTATCAGAAACCTCGACGGGAACGGGTGCCGACATCGAAGCGATCGGTGCGGTTGTCAAAAATACCAACGCCATTTTGGTTGTGGACGCGGTGAGTGGTTTGGGTGTGAGCGAAATCAAAACAGACTTATGGTCAGCCGATGTGGTCGCCTCTGCTTCGCATAAGGGTTTGATGTTGCCGCCCGGCGTGGCATTTGCCAGTGTCAGTGCGAAAGCCGCCAACCTGATGGAAACTTCGAAGTGTCCCAAATACTATTTTGATTTACGAAAATATAAGAAAGCGGCAGCTAAAACGGATACGCCGTTTACTCCGTCGATTGGAATTGTGATCGCTTTGGTCAAGAGTTTGCAGATGATTAAGGAAATTGGCATTGAAAATCTTTTTAAGAATTACAATCGTATGGCGAAAGCCACGCGTGCGGCCGTGAAAGCTTTGGGCCTCACGATTTATGCCGAAGAGTCTGCAATGTCTAGTGTTTTGACTCCGGTCAATGTCCCCGCTGGGGTCGACGGAGAAAAGCTTGTTAAGAGGATGCGCGACACCTATGGCATCACGATGGCGGGCGGACAAGACGAGTTGAAGGGTAAAATTTTTCGAATGGCCCATATGGGATGTATTGATGAGTATGATATCTTGACAGGAATTTCCTGTTTGGAAAAAGTTTTGAAAGAACAAGGA
>JANLHA010000100.1 GCA_024653845.1 Candidatus Omnitrophota bacterium
CCTTGATAAAGAGTATTGAGTGTAATTCTTCCTCGGGGTTGTAAAGAATTGATTTGTGTTGTCCATGATGGCAAGAGGTCTTTCAAATAAGCCAGGTCAATATCGAAGTCGCCTTTCATATCAAGAATCGCATCCTGAAGAGTCTCTTTGAGGCGAATGTCACCGAGGATATGGAAATTTGTTTTGTGATACGTTCCCTTGAGAAACATGACACTCAAAACTTGGTGAAGAATTTTGATTTGGGTGGAAAACTCCAATTCATTCCCGATGACACGCGTTTCTAAAATGGGACGAGAAAAGTTGGTCACATTTCCGTCGAGCGTATAAGTTCTTCCCTGAAATGTTCCGTGGAGATTTTGCCAATAGAGAGCATTAGGTGCGTAACGAACAACTCCCGAGATCCCTAAGATGGGGGAGGGCAATTTTTCTCCTTCAAGAGTGATCTCAAAAAGTTGGGCAGTTCCTTGGATGTCCGCTTGAGCCGGGTCCGACAAGGGGCCTTGATATTGAAATTGGAAATTGGCTTGGCCTTGAGGAGTGGTCAGTTGGAAACGTTTCAAATAAGGAGACAGAAGGGGTTCCAGTTGGGTCAGTAGAATTTTTTGGGTTGCAAGCTTGATATCAAGAATGGGATTTCTGAAATTGGAAAGCGTGCCTGAAAGTTGTATGGGTGTATCCAGCGCGGTGAACTTCATTGACGACGTTTTGATTAGATCTTGTTGAAAAGTCAGGCTCCCTTCGAGATTTTGGATCATCTCAACATGGGGAAGTCCTTTGATCGCGGCAGAAGCCACATCAATTTTCCCTTGATAAGTCATTTGTAGAGGATCACTCAAAGGATAATGGAGGTTCAGTTGCACGGCAGGGTTGCCAAAGAATTTTTGGTTTTTAACAGATGTGATCATCAGCTCTTCCCCGACGGCAGTTCCTTGAACGTTCAATGTCCCTTTGATCATGGACACTTGCGCATCATTGACCGAGATATCTCCTTCAATTTGATGGTCTTTTTGAATTTTGATATCAGAGCCTAGAATTTTTCCGGAAGTTTTAAGCGACCATTGTTGGGGTTGATAAGAAAATTCAACGCCATCTGTTTTGACATTGCCTGTCGCAGAAAACGGGGTGCCTAAAGACAGATTTACGTTTTCTCCTTCAAGACGACCTTTGCCGAAATACCTTTCTAATTCTTTTTGGAAAGACGCTTCGCGCAGGGAAAATGTCCCAGAGAGATATCGTTGATTGCCCAGCCGGCTTGAAGCATTTTGTAAAAGAAGGTCGCCCTGGATTTTCAAAAGTTCGGGTTTGACGTCGACGACCAGCGCGCGGGCTTGAAGATTGCCCTGCACATTTTGATCCGGTGTCCAAAAGAAATTTCCCTGATTAACGTCAAGATCGCCTTCAAAATGAAAGATTTTTTCGTTGGGCGAAAGCGTGCCTTGAATGGTGTGCCCAACCAAGTCACCTTGGAATTTGATATTTTGTAGAGAAGAGAAGTCCACTTTGGAAGCAGTAAACGAAGTGGTGAAAGAGAAATTTTCGCCATCCCGTTGGAATTGTAATTTGGAAGGGAAAAAATCACCTTTCAAATGGAAATTTTCTTTGAACATCATGTCCGCCTGGATTCGTCCTTTAGCGTTGATGGAAAACTGAGAAGCGGTTGCATCCAAGCGGAGCTCCGCTTGCTCAATCCAAGTTTGAGTGAATGTTGTCTCCGTAAAAGGGGGAAGGAATTTGAGATACCGCAAAAGATCGCAGCGGCCAATCGTGACCTCAGAACTCAATTGTTTGGTCAATGGCTGATAGGTCCCTTTCAATTGTAAAGAACCTACGGGCGGCTGGACGATCAACTTTTGAGGAGGTGGAAACGTTGTGGATGTTGAAGAGGCCAATGTTGTTTGAGCTTCAAATTGGATTCCTTTTTTAAGCGAGAAATCAAGGCTCAAATTCAGTTGGTCAAAAATTTCCATCGTGGGGTTCTGGGGAGACCGGTCTAGAAGCAATATCCTGCCATCTTCGACGGTGATATTCCCTAAAAAGAGAGGTGGAGACTTGGAGGCCTTGCCGTGATTCTTTTTTTCCAGAAGATCAGAAAAGTTCCATCGTTGATCGGGAGTCCGGACCAATAAAACATAGGGGTTACGTATTGAAATCGAAGGAATGATGATCTTTTGATTCTTTACGAGAGCCGGGATCACAATCTGTAAAGAAGCTTCTTCAACTTGCACGATGGGGACTTTTTCTTGGCCTTTTTCGTATTTATCGTAGATGGTCAGTTGCTTAAACACGAGACCTTTCAAAGGAACATATTTCACCTCTTGTGCCACAACTTCACGACCTAAAAATTCTGCAGATTTCTTAAGAATGAATTGTTTGAGGTGAACGGGAAAGAAAATCGTCTGGAAATAATAAAATCCCAGAATGATCACCAATAGGAGAACCAGCGGGATAAGGAGAAATCGTTTTTTCATATGCAGCTATTATAGGAAATCAATGGTGTGCAAGCAATGAAAAGAATCAACGTGGCTTTTAAAAATTATGATAAAATTACGATGAATGCGACCCGTAAGGAGGAATATTTGTTAGGAAAAAAGCTCGTCCTTTTATTGATTTTGTTTTTATCTGGCTGTGCTTTCCACGAGCAGGTCACCATTGCTCCTAGCCTTTTGCCCTATACCACTCGCGAGATGAAGACGGCGGGATTCTGGATTGCCCAACATCCATCCCCTGACAAAGTCATCTTGAATTCTGAAGAAATTCGTAATTTCAATAAACACATCACCGACGAACTCAAGCTCACCAAGGACATCACACAGTGGGAAAAAGGTTATCCTGGCGATGAGTTGCGAATGAATTTAGAGAAGACATTCAAAGATTTTGTTGAGAAAAATTATTATCAATCAGGAGCCCAGCGTGCCTCGTCGGCATTTTATAAAGACGTTGAGAAGGACTCGAATTTCGGCGCGATCCCAGAGCAAATTAGTGTTCGCTATGGATTCATCGTGCATTATGCGGACCAGCGTTTTTTCCCGACGAGCCAGGGCTTATTTGCCAAGCAGGGTGACGTCGATTTTGATGAATTGCAAAACAGTGGTTTGGATATGGGGACCCCTGTGGCCGTTCTTCACCAAAGTCTCGATGGCAAATGGTTCTATGTAGAGACGGAGTTGAGCGGGGGATGGGTTGAGTCTAGCCATGTCGCTTTGGGAAACATTGGTGATGTGCGTGAATTTCTGTCCCAAGACCCTTTTGTCATCATTGCTAAGTCTAAGGCGGATATTTATTTGGATTTGGATATGAACAACCATTACGATTATGTTCGAATGGGTGTTCGACTTCCTGTGGATGGCAAGCCGGTGGGGGAACGAATACCTATTCGACTTCCAACGGCTGGAGAAAACCAAAAACTAATATTTAAAAATGCCTATCTCAAGCGGGAAGACGTCTCCGTTGGGTATTTGTCTTACACGCCGCGAACTATCATTGAACAGGCCTTCCAATTGCATAACGTTCCTTATGGCTGGGGAGGGATGTATGGCGAACAGGATTGTTCCCGTTTTTTACAAGAGGTTTTTGCAACGGTCGGAATTCATTTCCCTCGTAATTCTTCGGAACAGGCCAAGATTGGACAGGCGCTAGCCAAGTTTGATCTCACGACATCATCGGAAGAAAAATTGCAAAGCCTTCGTCGGGCCCTCCGCGGTGCTAGCATTTTACCGCTCAAAGGTCATATCATGTTATATTTGGGCGAAATCGAAGGTCGTCCATTTGTTATTCATGCCACATGGGGATATCGGGAACCTCAAGGGGCGGGGCAAGTGGTGCGTGTGCTCAATCGTGTGGTGGTCAGTGATCTCTTTCTGGGAAAAGGATCAAAGAAGGGGTCGCTTTTAGAGCGGCTGGTGGCGGTGGTTGAGGTGAAATGATTTTAAATTTTCTAAGGCTGATGGGGGATAATTCCTGAGTGAACTCCGGACACCATCTTCAATCAGGTTTTCAATTCTAGTTGAGATGGTGTTCGTGTGAACGAAGGGGTTATCCCCCATCAGCTGAATAGATTTATATTTATGAAAAATTCATACATTAAGAAAACACAAGTTTCTTCTCTGCGTGCTCTTTTGATTCAACCCTTTCGGACTGCCCTTGGTGAGCACAAGACGTTAGAAAATATTTTATTCACCATCGAGCTCGTCGACGGAACCAAAGGATTTGGCGAAGCGGCCATTGCGACGCATATCACTGGTGAGACGCTTGAAGAAACGTTTTCCAATTTGGAAGCCATTGGCCGCATGTTGGAAGGCCGTGATGCTTCGGATTACCTGAAAATTTCGGGCCGGCTCCATGATCGGTTTATGAAGAACAACGCCGCCGTGGCAGCTGTGGAGTGTGCGCTCTTGGATGCATTGACCCGTCAATGGAAGATCCCTCTTTGGAAATTCTTTGGTTCTCGGCCCCGACGATTGGTTTCGGACATCACCATTGTGATTGCCGATCTGCAGGAGACAGAAGAGAGCGTTAAGAAATTTTATCGTCAGGGATTTCGTGCGTTCAAAGTGAAAATCGGTCGTGACGAAGAATCGGATTTTCAGCGCGTCCTTGCTGTCAAAAAACATGCTCCGCGTTGCAAAATTTATCTCGACGCTAATCAAGGGTATTCGGCGGATCAGACATTGAATTTTTTAAAGCGGCTCAAGCGCCAGGGGATCAAGCCAGCTTTGCTCGAACAGCCTGTTCCTAAGGCCGATTGGGAAGGTCTCAAGCGGGTGGCTCGTTTGACCAAAGTTCCCATTTGTGCTGACGAAAGTGTTTCTTCTTTGACCGATGCGGTCAGAGTTGTTAAAGAAAATGCCGTTCCTGTGATCAATATCAAGTTGATGAAGTTTGGACTGATCCATGCTCGAGAGATTGCAATTCTGGCTCAGGCCAATGGCATCAAGTTGATGATCGGTGGCATGATGGAAACGTCGTTAGCCATGACCACAGCCGCCCATATGGCCGCAGGGCTTGGCGGATTTTCCTATATTGATTTGGATACGCCGTTTTTTATTCAAGATGCTAGGAAGAACCCCTATTTGAATTCGAAGGGAATTTACGAATTGCGAAAAGTTAAAGCAGGAGTTGGAATTACGCTATGATCAAAATCTTTTTTGCCATTCTGCCTCTGTTGTTGGTTGAGATTTCTGTCCTGTATTTGTCCAAACATCTCCGCTATAAACATTTCTTTAATTTTCTGCCGTCGGTATTCTGGATTTATTTTCTTCCCATGATTCTGGCAACGGTGGGTTTGATCGATTCCAAGAATCCGGTTTATCAGCAAATCACCACATATTTATTGCCGGCGAGCTTGCTTTTATTGTTAATCGTCGTCGATATCCGCGCGATTCTTAAATTGGGAAAAGAGGCCCTGCTCATGATGACTATAGGAAGTTTGGGGATCATGTTGGCAACTCCGTTGGTTTTTTTCTTATTCAAGAATTGGATCAGCCCTGAATTTTGGGCTGGATTTGGTGCGCTTTCGGCGTCGTGGACGGGAGGAAGTTCCAACATGATTGCTGTGAAAGAAGCTATTGGGATTTCGGACTCGGTTTTTTTGCCGATGGTGATTGTCGACACCATTGTCCCGTATCTTTGGATGGGGATTTTGGTGGCGTTTGCCGGAGCCCAGCCGCTTTATGACCGATGGAACCGGTCGGATAAAAAAGTTTTGGAAGAACTCAGTGAACGAACTTTTAAAAATCAGCGAGGAGAAAATGTTCGTTTGAGTCTGCAGAATGTGATTTTGATCCTTGCCGTGGCCGTTCTGGGCAGTTTTTTCGCCCACTCCATTGCAAAATTTTTACCGGTGATCAAAGATGTGATTTCGAAGTACGCATGGACGATCATCATCGTCTCAGCCTTAGGAATTGGGTTGTCTTTTACTCCTGCACGACAACTCGAAAGCAAGGGTGCTTCAAAAATTGGATATTTCATTCTTTATTTTGTGCTTGCGGCCATTGGGGCCAAGGCTAGCTTAGCCAATATGGGAGCGGTTTTCTTTTTGATCCTAGCCGGATGCGGGATCGTCGCAATCCATGCATTGATTTTGATTGCCGCGGCTCGAATCTTGCGCGCCCCATTTTTCTTAGTGGCTGTGGCCAGTCAGGCCAATATTGGCGGTGTGGCTTCGGCTCCCGTCGTAGCGGAAGTTTACCAGCCGGGATTAGCATCAGTGGGGTTGTTGTTGGCGATTTTCGGAAATATCATCGGGACGTATATCGGAATTTTAACCGCTAGGTTGTGTTTTTGGGTCAGCCATTTCTAGTTGTGCCTTCGGCAATTTCATTTGCAAGAAATAGACCTTCATGTATAATGGCGTCGAGTTTTTAATCAGCGTAGATTTTTCCTGCCATCTATTTAAAGATCTTTATTCGGGGAGTAGCGCAGTTGGCTAGCGCACTTGCTTTGGGAGCAAGGGGTCGAGGGTTCAAATCCCTCCTCCCCGACTTGTTTGCAATCGACGTAAAAAACCAACCATGTCTCAATTAGGAAAACCCATCAGACGCGACCACACCAAATTGCTTTGTGACATTGGAGAGCTCAGCGGGCTTTTCCGTGATACCACCAGTCTTGAAGCCTTCTTGCAAAAGATCGTCGAGATGACGGCAGAACACATGCACGCCGAGGTCTGCTCGATTTATCTTTATTACGAAGAGCAGGAGGCATTGGTCCTTAAGGCGACCAAAGGTCTTAAGCCCGAAGCCATCGGGAAAGTCAAATTGAAACTGGGAGAAGGGTTGACCGGTGTTGCGGTCAAAGAGATGCGCCCCATTTGCGTGCAGAATGCCAGCCTAGCTCCCAACTATCGTTATTTCCCAGAAATTGGGGAAGAGGCGTATGAATCCTTTCTAGTCGTTCCGATCATGAGAGGCAACATTCGCATCGGTGCCATTGTTATTCAAAATTCCAAGAAGGATGCATTCAATGAAGACGATGTCCATGCTCTAAGAGCTCTCACAGCCCAACTGGCCAATACCATCGAAACCGCCAAAGTTTTGATGACCCTCAAAGAAAAACAACCTGCCGTTGAGCCATTGTTATCGAAGATCCAAGGAATGGTTTTAATCAAGGGCAAGGTGGGGTCTCATGGGCTTGCTCATGGCCAGGCAAGTGTGTATGAACATGCGCATTCGTTTTCTAAACTCAAAGAATATTTCTCTCCTAAAACATTCACTATCCAGGATTTTTATACTGCATTGAATGTCACAGAAAAACAGCTCAACGAACTTGAGAAATATGTTGAGAACAAGCTTTCTGACGATACGGCCATCATTTTTACAGCGCAAACATTGATGCTGAAAGATAAAGATTTTATCGATACCATCGTTGAAAAGATTCAAGGTGGCACAAACGCATCCTATGCTATTTGTCAAACGTTGGAAACATATATTGAAAAACTTGCCAATTTGCCGGATTACTATTTGCGTGAACGTCAACAGGACGTGATGGACGTCGGTAAACGTCTTTTGAGCAATCTTTTGGGGATTGCGGATTCCGAACATGATTGTCAAAATCATATTGTGATTGCCCAGGATTTGTATCCGTCGGATATTCTCAAGTTATCTTCTCACGGTATTCACGGGCTCATTCTTTTGAGCGGGGGGATCACATCTCATTTGTCGATTCTAGCGCGGTCTCTTGAAATTCCTCTCGTTATTGCCGATGACCCCAGGTTATTAAAACTTCCGTCGGAAATTGAGATCTTGCTCGATGCTGAACAGGGAAGCATTTACATCAACCCGACGGAAGATGTGGTGCGGTCATTTAAAAACCAAGAGAATGCCAAGGTCAAGATTGAACATTTGGGAGACATTGTTAAGGAAGAAACACGTACGGCGGATGGAGTGCGCGTTAAGCTTTTGGCCAATATCAATCTTTTGAGTGAACTGCCCACAGCCCATCAAGTCAAGGCTGAAGGGGTGGGGCTTTATCGTACGGAGTTTCCTTTCATGGTCCGATCTTCTTTTCCGTCGGAAGAAGAACAATTCTCGATTTATCAGAAATTGATCCAGGGAATGGGACACAAAGAAGTCACATTGAGGACATTGGATATTGGAGGGGACAAAATTCTCTCTTATTACGATTATGGGAAAGAAGAGAACCCTTTTTTAGGAATGCGTTCTATTCGGTTTTCTTTGCTACATCAGGATGTTTTTTGTGAACAGCTCCGGGCGATTTTAAGGGCAGGTGTGGGTGCTGATTTGAAGATCATGTTCCCGATGATTTCTTCTGTTGATGAATTTTTAGAAGCCAAAGAAATCGTGGCCAAGTGTATGGAAGAGTTGAAGAGGGACGGACTCCAATATCATCTCTATCCTAAAATTGGGATGATGGTTGAACTTCCTGCGGTGATTGAAATCATCGACGAGCTTGCCCATTTGGCGGACTTTTTCTCAATTGGGACCAATGATTTTATCCAGTATATGCTCGCGGTTGACCGCACGAATGAAAAAGTTGCGCATCTTTATCTTCCTCATCACCCATCGGTGTTACGGGCTTTGAAAAAGGTCGTGGATGCAGCTTCGCGGTATCATAAGGAAGTCACCATTTGTGGGGACATGGCTCATGAAGAAAAATATCTCCCGTATTTTTTGGGAATTGGTCTTCGTCAATTCAGCCTTGACCCGCATGTCATTCCTGCGATCCAGCAGGCGATTGAGAAAATCCATTTGAAAGAGGCCGTTCAGAGTACAGAAAAACTTCTTTCTCAAAATCGGATCAAAGAAATTAATCAATTAATCAGTTGATTAAAGAATAAACCAATCATGAAGCGTAAAATTTGGTTTTTTATAGTCGTGGTGATTTTCACTTTGGCTTTTTGTGCGTCGGCCAAGGCCAATGATATTGAAGGGATCGTCCAAAGAGTCAAAGAGCAATACGGAATCAATTTGGTTTATGTTTCTATTCCTGTGTCTCCCAGCCCGGACGTGACGTATGTGGGACCGGGTAAGGGGGATTATTCCATCCTTTTTGAATATTTACGTGTCATTGAAAAAGAAATTCAGAAGTATCCCCCGGAATTTTTCCAAAAAACGAATCTTAAAAATATATTTTTCGTGAAAAAGTTATTCTATCAAGATAAGGCGGCTGAAGGGGCGTACAATTATCCGCATCATGTGATTTTTCTGGATTTTTTGCGCAATCATGGCAATAAAATTGCGCAACGGCATCATTTCCATCATGAGATCTATCATATGATCACGCAACATATTCCAGATTACACGCTTCACCACGATGAGGTTTGGGAAAGTTGGAATGAGCCGGGATTTGCGTATGGTAAGGGCGCGGGGTCGAATCAAAAGAATCCCTTGAATCTTTTTGCTCCGCCGAAATTGGGATTCATGACAGAGTACGCGATGATGTCTGTTGAGGAAGATAAGGCCGAAACTTATGCCTGCTTTTTTGTGTCATCTCAACATAAGCTTATGCATCGTTGGATGGAAAAAGATGAGATTCTTCGTAAGAAAGTTGAATATATGAAGAACTTTATTCAAAATTTTTGTTCGCAGATCAACGAGGAGTATTGGCAGCGTTTCTTGAAATTATCCTAACTGCCAGAAGGGATTTTGCTCCTCTTGCGAATTTGGAGATGATTGCTATAATGAACCGATAAATTTATCGAAAATTCGGCCCCGTAGCTCAGTTGGATAGAGCAACAGCCTTCTAAGCTGTGGGTCGCACGTTCGATTCGTGCCGGGGTCGTTTCTTAAAAAGATAAGATCAATATGAAAGCCCTCAAAAATTTTATTCTTGGTGTTTTTCTTCTTGTCCTTGTTCTTTTTATCGCTGCATACTTTCTCGTCGAGTTCAAAGGTAAAGAGTTCCTTCCCGCCACATTACAAAACATTTTAGAGCGGCCTGTGGCTATAGAAGAGGTCAAGTTCTTGCCGCCCATGGGCCTGTATCTGAAGAACGTGAAAGTCGAGGGGGCGCTCGAAGCCGAGAATATCAAATTGCAATTGGGATTCCCGTTTGTGATGGGGCCTCGGATTGTTTTTTCTTCAATTGACGTCGAGAAGCCTTTATTGATCATTACCAAAACGTCAGAAAAGAAGTTCGCCTGGGGACAAGCTCTAGAGGTTCCTTTAAGTCTCGAGAGTCCATCCGCGTCGCCCGAGGTTGCGCAGACGGAAGTTTCTCCAAAAACATTGCAAGGCATTGCTATTCAAAATTTCTTTATCAATGA
>JANLHA010000247.1 GCA_024653845.1 Candidatus Omnitrophota bacterium
CAAAAACCACCTGGCCGATGCCAATGGTCACGAAAATGAGAAAAAGGCAATAAAGGCTGAGAAAAATTTGATGGATTCTCGGGTGAATTTTCTTTAAAAGCTGTAACCCTTTGACGGTCATCAAAAGGACAATCGGGCAGAAAAAGAGCGATGTGCGCGGTACGCTGAAAGGATATTTTTGAAGGGCCCCGAGTAAGAATAATTCTGCGTAAATCACCAAAGCGACGGTATTGATCGAACGAAAGGCGAACCCTTCTCTTTTAAAGTGGCTGAAAAAGGCATAAAAAATATAAATCAATCCGAATGGTGTGAAAATGAGTCCGAGTTTTTTGAGGAGTTTGGGTTGTTCAGTAAACCAGCGGGAGATCAAGTTCATGGTCCCCTCCCCCCAGGTTTTGAAAAATTCTCCTGCGGAGGCAAATGAAATGGCGTAGTCGTGAAAACTTTGTTTGCCTGTTGTGGCTTGGGTGATGCGCAGATCGAAAAAGTAAAGACAAGCAATCGCTGCGATGCCAGAAATCAAGTAGCAGATTAAGGCTTTTTGACGCAAAGGACTTTTTGTGGTCAGAAGGTTATAAAGTGGAAAAATAAAGAATAAAAATGCGGGATAAGAAAATAATCCTAATAGCGGCAAGGCGCTGAGTAATCCGAAATATACTTTTGGGTTCCCTTCTTCCAGCTTTTTTTGGTTGTAAATAAAAAGAAGAAAAATGGCAGTGGTCATGACGTCCATCGAGTAAGGTTTTAGTTCCGACGCATAGTAAATCAGCGGAATTGATGCCGTCCACGAAAGAACAAATGCGAAATACTCCTCTTTGCTTTTGAGTTCATAGTTGGCGATTTTAAGCCAGATCAAAAAGGCGGTTGTCATGCTCAGGTAAGAAAGTAAGCGCAAGCTCAATACGTGCCAGTCAAACGGTTCGGAAATTCGCTGAATCAGAAAAAGATAAAGCCGCGGGAAAATTTGTCCGGTGATGAGTTCTTTTGTAAAAAAGTCTATCGGGGCAAATGTTGCGAGGCTTCGAAAGACCTGATACTCATCGAGCCATAAGGTGCGGAGGTTAAAATAATGCAGTGTGCACAACGTCAGAAACCAAGCGATGGCAAAGAGGATTGAAAAAGAAATCAGACGAGAATAAATGTTGGGACGGTCCGATATGTTCACAGTCAGACGATATTTCCCTTGAGTGTGTGCGGAGTTGCGGCTGTGATGGTTACGTTTACCCATTGTCCAATTTGGAAATGGTTCCCCGGCAAAGTGACCAATTGGCCTCCATCGGTACGGCCTTTCCATTCCTTGGTGTTGCGATCAGAGTATTCCACCAGAACAGCGTGAGTTTGACCCACATGTTGGAGATTTCTTTTTAAAGCCATATCCTTTTGTAGATTACTCAGACGCAGCACCCGCTGCCCTTTGATATCTTCGGGAATGTCATCGGGATATTTTTTGGAGGCCAGAGTATTTTTGCGCTCGGAATATTTGAAAATATAGGCGGCATCAAATTCGACTTTCTGCATGACCCGAAATGTGTCTTCGAATTCTTCATCGGTTTCCGTCGGGAAGCCGGCGATGATATCGGTGGTCATGGAAACATTGGGAATGCGTGCGCGCATTTTATCAACGAGCGATAAAAATTCTTCTTGGGTGTATGTGCGGTTCATCAAATCGAGAATACGGTTATTGCCGGCTTGCAGTGGCAAATGCATTTGCTTGCAGACTTTCGGATTGGTAGCAACGAGTTCAATGAGTTTATCCGGAAAATCCTTAGGATGCGGTGAAGTGAAGCGGATGCGTTTGATTCCGTCGATGCGACTGATCGATTCTAAGAGATCGGCAAAATCCTTGCCGTCGTGGCTATAAGAATTGACGTTTTGGCCAAGGAGTGTGACTTGCTTAAATCCTTCATCGGCCAGGCGGCGGACTTCCTCGACGACATTTTCAACACCGCGGCTGCGCTCTCTCCCTCTTGTATAAGGCACAACACAGAACGTGCAGAAATTATTGCACCCGCGCATGACGGCAATCCAGGCATTGGTCCCTTCTTTTCGCAACGGCTGAATGTCGGAATAGGTTTCGAATTCGGAAAGCGTGACATCAAATGTTTTCTCGCCTGTCTGGGAAGCTTCACGGATCAAATCGGGCAAACGTTTGTAACTGTCCGGCCCGGCGATAAAGTCGATATTGATATTGCGATTCTCAAGAAGCTCTTTGCGCAAATTGGTGGCCAT
>JANLHA010000101.1 GCA_024653845.1 Candidatus Omnitrophota bacterium
CCGCTGGCTCAACCGAAAGAAGATTGTGAAGCTTGTCAGTAAAAGCAAAATACAAGAAATTTAACAGGAGAATTTTATGACAACCCCCATTCGTATGACCCGAGAAAGAGTTTCTGCTGATAATAAGCGCATTATTAACAATGATCGTACCGTTGACATCAACCAACTTGTTCCTATTAAGTACAAATGGGCATGGAGTTTTTATCTCGATGGCTGCAACAATCATTGGATGCCGACGGAGGTTTCGATGCAGCGAGATATCGAACAATGGAAAGATCCTAAGGGTTTTACCGACGACGAACGTCATATTATTAAAAGAACTTTAGGGTTCTTTTCAACAGCAGAGACATTGGTAGGCAACAATATTGTTTTGGCTATTTTCAAGCATGTGGACAATCCCGAAGCTCGACAATATTTGCTTCGACAAGCTTTTGAAGAAGCCATTCATGTTCATGCTTTTCAGTATATCGTCGAATCCTTGTCGATGGATGAAACTGAAATGTTTAATATGTATCGGGAAGTTGAAGAAATTTACAATAAAGATGAATTCACCATGGGGCATACCGATCATATCCTAGATCCGAAATTTACAACAATGACTCAAGAGGGGATTCAACGCTTCCTTGAAAATCTCGTAGGCTTATATGTCATTACAGAAGGCATCTTCTTTTATAGTGGCTTTGTTATGATGCTTTCCTTCGGGCGACAAAACCGTATTCCTGGAACATGTGAACAGATCCAATATATCCTCCGAGACGAAAGCGTTCATATGAATTTTGGGATTGAACTGATTAACACCATCATTCAAGAAAATCCACAAGTTTGGACTCCTGAATTCCAAGAATTAACTGTTCAACGAATCAAACATGCCGTTGAATTGGAATATCTTTATGCCAAAGAATGTCTTCCTAAAAATATTCTTGGTCTCAATCCAGATCTTTTAAAAGAATATGTTCAATACATCGCAGACCGCCGGCTGGAGAGACTGCATTTGCCAAAACAATACAATGCTGCCAACCCATTCCCCTGGATGAGCGAAGTGATTGATCTTAAGAAAGAGAAGAATTTTTTTGAAACCCGTGTTACCGAATATCAAACCGGTGGGGCGCTGGAGTGGTAAAATATGCCTTGTTCAGATAGCTCATCAAGTGTTTCGATTAAACTCACCCCCGATGAGCGATTTGTATCTTTCGACTTTGCGAAAATCACTTGTGGACGTGAAATCACCGCACAGACAGGATATAGCCAATATTGTGCGGGTCGCTCTCTTGAAGACATTCTCAAAATTCCTTATTCTCAAGTCGCGCAGGATCTCAAAATCAATTCAGAAGAGTCCCAATTCATTCTTTATTTGGAATGGGACGCTTTGCGTTCATCGATTGCTCAATATCTGGGAGTTGAAGACGAAGACATCGACAAAGAGAGATGCTTGATCACATCGATTGAATATTCCAATCAGGGGATTGAGTTTGCCGAGGTGATTTTGCCGCCAAAAGAACTTCCGAAGATTATGGCATGTGGAATGGTTGATAAAATCAAAAAAGAAGAGACGCCTGATTAAGTGGCTTCATGCCCGTGCGCCATCACAAGCTTCCCGCTTCGCACCATCTCAACAACACCATATTTTTTAAGAAGTGACTCCAATTCATCGAGATCATCCGTTGTTCCGGCTTGCTCAATGACCAAAATTTTCTCTTTTTCTTCAAGAAGATGGGCATGAAATTTTTTAACCAATTTAAGAATGTGCACTTTGGTTGCAGGAGTATATTTGACCTTGATCAAGGCCAATTCTCGATGCAAAGCATCTATTTGGCTATGCTCAGCCACATGAAGAACATCAATGAGTCGGCCAGAAACTTTGATGATCTGCTCAAGGGTGTCAGGAGATCCTTGAGCCGTGATGGTCATACGAGAATATTTAGGATCATAGGAAGGGGAGACCACGAGAGCATCGATATTGAATCCTCGTCGGGCAAAAATTTGGGCCACGCGCATCAAAACGCCAGGTTTGTTGGCCACTAAAAAGCTGATCGTATGAATATCTTTTCGTTTTTGGTCGTTCATATTATGTACTTCCCGTCGGTTTTTCCAGTTTCACTGTAGGCGGTTCCACAATCATGTGGTATGCCGATTTCCCTGCGGGCACCATGGGGAACACGTTATCTTCTTTAATGACTTCGGCATGAATGACACATGGTCCTTTATAAGCCATGGCCTCGGCCAAGACAGCTCGCGCATCTTCCACTTTGGCAATATGAAACCCTTTGATCCCATAGGCCTCGGCCAACTTCACGAAATCAGGATTGCCTTCCAAATCCACACCCGATAAACGGTTATCAAAGAAAAGTTCTTGCCACTGCCTGACCATTCCTAAATATTTGTTATCGATGATCAAAACTTTCACCGGCAATTTATGCACAAACACCGTCGATAATTCATAAAGCGTCATCTGAAAACCACCGTCCCCGACGATCGCAACGACCAAGTCATTAGGACATGCAAATTGCACACCAATGGCTGCAGGAAAACCAAATCCCATCGTTCCTGCACCCCCAGAACTCAACCATCGTTCGCCATGATCGCTCAGATAAAATTGCGCAGCCCACATTTGGTGCTGCCCCACGTCGGTTGTCACATAAGCCTGCCCTTTGGTGACTTGATACAATTCATCAATCACATATTGAGCGGTCAGACCTTTTTCATTGCTATATTTGAGAGGAAATTCTTTCTTATAAAAATCCAATTCCTTGATCCATTCTTTGGTATCCAATGGCTCAACATGCTTGATCACTTCTTGGAGAATTTGCTTTGCATCTCCGAGGAGAACTTCGTCGCACTTGACAATTTTTCCAATTTCCGACGGATCAATATCAATATGAAGTTTTTTGGCACCAATACAAAATTCTTTATTGTCCCCATTGATGCGGTCATCCCAGCGGGAACCAATCGAACAAATCAAATCACAATTGATGATCGCTTTGTTAGCATAGGCTGTTCCATGCATTCCTAACATACCCAAAGAGAGAGGATGTGTTTCAGGGAAAGCGCCTTTTCCTAAAAGAGTATTGGTGACCGGAGCGTTGAGTTTTTCAGAAAGAGCTCGAACTTCTTTGGCCGCTTTGGACAACACCGCGCCATGCCCAACGAGCAACAAAGGTTTTTTAGCACCCTTAAAAGCTTTGGCAAATTTGAGAATGTCGCGTTTCGGTGGAAGTCCTGGAACGGTGTAACCCGGTAAATCCATTGGAGGATTTAAACTGCTTCCGGTAAAAGGAGCAGAGGTGATATCTTTGGGCAAATCAATG
>JANLHA010000251.1 GCA_024653845.1 Candidatus Omnitrophota bacterium
GCCTTGCATCTCTTTGAGCGCGCCACGTGTGGCTGCGACGATTGCCCGTGTGGCCGAGATTATGCGCGAACGCCGGCCAGGCTCGACGGTGCGCGACGTTCTTGAGTTTGTTCGCGGCGCGGCGCGACCGATGCCCGATGATGAATATTTTGCGGCCGGACTTTTGGGCGCGGGGTTTGTCGATCCGGCGGCGGTGATTGCCAAGGCGAGGGAAATGCCGCAAACGGAAACGCCAGAGCGTGGCCCCGACGAGGCGATGCTGGTGGGTGTCTCTGAGGATGGGCATACGTCGGGAACAGGTAAGGAAGTGATTCTGATTGATGATGATGTTTTTTCAAGTCTCAATTTTTCTCACGTTCGTCAAAATGTTTTGCGTGAAATTCTCAGTGACCCTCAATTACAAGCGGATGTCCGACGAGGGCTTGGCATTCAGGGGCCAGCAAAAATCGTGTCAGTAACAAAAGGTGGCGAGCGCGGAGAGATGAAGGATGTACATAAAGTTGTTGTGGAAGTTCAGGGAAAAGAAGCACCCGTTGCGTTTGCATTGAATCTTCATCGAGAGTGGGTGGAGGGGGGAGATGTGGATCGAAGCTTCGAGTTTGCCAAGGCAGAGGTCAAATCTTCCGAGGTATTGCCTGCGCGATTGGCAAAACATTTTTGGGGAGCTTATCCTCGAACCCAATTCCCTGAAAGTGATGAGGATGACGCCGGATGGATTCAGAACAGTAGCGTTTCCGTCGGTGAGTGGATTGATGGTCAAAACAGCCTTTCTCTCCTGAGGTCTTTGCCTAGAGAAGAACGATTGCGTTATATTGAGCGTACGACGGATCTGGTGGCCAGAATTTGGGTAGAAAGCGGTGGATACATGCCGGTTGATTTGAATATTGAAAGTTTTGTTCAGCAAGCCGATGGCACTGTAAAACTCGTTGATGTGCATCAGTTGATTCGACGTGGACTCCAGGATTTTTTAAATCATGCGTGGCGAGTGATCGGGAGACGTTTGTCAAATGGCGAGTATCTTTATCACCTTTTTAATTTGGAGCCAAATCAAGCTCTCAATTTGGTTGCGGAAAGTATTGTAAGAGCTCTTGAGGAATCAGGAAGGTTAGAAGAGGCTCGGGAACAGCTGAGAGAGATTCCAGGTTATTTGAATAACCCCTTGACTCAGGAAGTACAGCGGCGTCTATCTGAGATAACTCCGACGATGGGCGCACAAAAATCCCTCGGTGCAGCGGAGGGTGTCTCGCGAGAGGCATGGGAGGCACTGAACCCGCGAAGATTGGAGCCCGACGAGATTACCGCGCTGGTTGAGGGGCTGGTACCGGGTCAGCAAGCAGAAACAAAAGCGTTTCAGGATATGTTCCCCGGATTTGTCGGCAATGATTTGGCGATTATCCGTCAGGCCTTGGTTTTGGGAAGAGTGCCCGTAGACCAGATTCGCGAAATTTTGGGTGAGACCGCGGCGAGTCGTGCCCCGCCGATTCGAGAAATTGTTGTTTATCAAGTGACCCAAGCTCCCCTCGACGCTGATGGTCTGCCCCAAGGCGCTAGCTCATTCGTCGACGGTGATATTCTCCACATTTATCTCGTCGCTGGCAATGCTGTTGGCGCTGCTCATGAAATTGACGAGCACGTTGTTCTTCCCGCCCTCGGCGTTCCCGAAAATCAGCGCCACACCTTAGCGGTCCTGGCCGAAACGGCATTCTCCGACGGGATGGTGACTGCCCGTGCACGAAATCAAATCATCCAAATGGTCGCTTCCGGTGCCATCGATCAATTCATCGCTCAATATGAGAGCGGCCAAGTCATTCAAACCATCGAAGAAAAATTTGCAGGCCGCGATCCTCAAACGTCAGCTCGTCGAGAATATGCCTTGGCGCACGCCAAGGCGCTGTATGGTTACGCCCGCCTCGCCGATGTCCGCGGACAGCTTGTCGATAGCCAAGGGCGAACGTTTGATGATTTTCTGCAGGCAACTTTTATTCCCAAGGGGTATCTTGATCCAAGGTTGTGGGTTGTTGAGGCGGACGAGCAGGAGCTATTTGATCAGTATCTTCGAATGAGCCCTCAGGAGTTCGGCGCTGTTTTAAGAAGTTTACTGAAAAAATATTTCCCTGGTGCAGTTAGATCAGGGACGCTCAACGCTGACTGGGATGATCAAAAGTTGTTACAAGCGTTGTTGGATTATTTTTCTATAGATTCATTAGATTTATCCAATATAGAAGATATTTTTGTAAAGGCGATAATGCGATTGAGATTTACTAGAGCAGACATTCGGGAAGCAAAAAGGATGATAGCTGCGGGCAAAGATATTGAAAATGAGCAGCGGATTTTGGAAGGATCACAAGTCCGTCTTCCTGGATTGATTGCGCAGAAGAATTTCTTGCATGTACTGATCTTGAAATGGTCCCGCCGGCCCGGGCCTTCTCCGTCGGGCCTCGCAATGGGCGAAGCTGATCAAGGGACAGGGGCAGGTGCTCCTTCAAGACAAGCACCAATTCGTGGCCATGCGACAGGGGATCAAGCAAAGGCTGCCGCAGGAGTTCAATTGCAATCAGGCCCTGCCTGGTTGGGTGATCTGGTGAGTCAGGATTCTGCAGAAATTCGTAGAACGATTTTTGGGGCAGAGATTGAGGATTGGTTGAGCAATTTACCGGCAAGGGGAGATAGCGGCCGTAGAATTGCGGCTGGCAAGAGAATTCTGGCCGATCAGGAATTTATTAACGCCATGAGTTCCCCCGACGCAGAAATCGGGATTGAAGTGATCAGATATGCTGTGCGCAATCAATTGGATTTGGGCACCAAGAGTTTGGTGGTGTTGGTCGGCGAATTGAGAAAGTTGGCCCCCGAAAACTTGAGAAGGAAAATCAAAGAAACACCCTTGCCGATTGATATGTATGTTGAGTTGATGACGATCTTAGGGCATCAGCAGGTTCAAGATTATCTTCAAGGCGAGATGATGGAGATTCCGGCAGAAGACCGATTGGTGGGGTTGGTTGACAAGATGATAGAGACGGGATTGAATTTAAGGAGTGAGAATTTGGGGCAGATTTATAGTGCGTTACCGTCGGAGCTCGGCCGAGGAATTAGAAAAAGGGATGTAAAGCATGTGAATCTGCGGTGGGAAGTTTTTCAGCAGGTGAGAGAGGCGCTGAAGGATGAGGAGGTGCAGAGGTATGTTAGAGGAAAATTGCCGAAAACATATGCTAGCGTCAGGATTTTTATAGCAGAAGTTAAAAGGCGAGGACTTCCTTTAGATACCACCAATGCCTTAGGAGTGTATACAGCTCTGCCAGCGGAATGGAAGAGTTATTTCGCCGAGCCGCGGCCGGAGGCCGCGCAGAAGTCCATCGACGCTGATGAAGGCGTGTCCCGTGAGGTGTGGGAAGAATTAGATCCACAAGAAGCTCATATCATGGAACGATTGTCGTTCACCCACCAATTGCGCTTGGGGTCTCAGGCCCAAACGCCAGAATTTCAGGCAGCCATCCCAGATTTTGAAAAACATTTGGAATTGGTGAAGAAAATCATTCGATTTCCTGATCGCGCCGGAGAACTGGTGAGAGAAGTTTTAGGTGACGGGGCGGATCCCCGCGGCCCGCCCGTTGAGAAAGTCATCATCTATTTTGTGGATCAGCCTCCAAAAGATAAAAATGGTTTGCTGCAAGGCGCTGGTTCATTCCCCGTCGAAGATACGCTTCATATTTATGTTCTCAATGATAATCCTACCGGCGCTTTTCATGAGATCTATGAGCAAGTTGTTCTTCCGGCTCTCGGAGTTCCTCAACATTTACGTCATACCTTAACCACGCTCGCTGAGACCGCTTTCGGTGATTCGATTGTCAGTGGTCGCGCACATACCCAGATTGCTCAGATGCAAACACTGGGGATTCTTGATCGTTTCATCGCGAATTACGATGAGATCGTCAGACAAATCAACGAAGAAAAATTTCCAGGCAATGATGGAGAAAATCATGCCCGTCGAAAATACGCTTTAGATCACGCCTTGGCTCTGCATGAATTAGCTTTGGGAAGCGTTCGGTCTGATCAACGAGAAGATTACGGTGATGAAGCGATGTTGGTAGATTCAGTAGATTCAGTAGATTCAGGAGATGGTGAGGCCGCTGTGGTGCCAGAAGGTCCGCGCGCCGTTTGGCTCGCCGGCCGCGAGGCGGAAACCCTGCCAGAGGCCCGTCAAAATATTTTTGGTCAAGGAATTGATGATTGGCTGGCGGCACTGGAATCTCGAAAATATCCGGCAGGGCAAGGAACTCAATCGATTCGCGTGCAAGCGGCTCAAGCGATTCTTGATGATGCAGAATTTCAGCAAGCCATTAAGAATCCCGACGCTGAAATTGCCATTGAAATCATTCGTTCTGCAGTAAGAAACAATCTTGATTTAGGAACACAAAGTTTTCAATCTTTTACCAACGTGTTTCGAGACCAAGCCCCGCAGTTGAGAATCCGTTTGAGAACAATTAATTTATCCGTGCAGAAGTATGTGAAATTGATTTCATCGTTGGCTCTCCAGTCCACACAAATATATTTGCGAAGTCCTGCGTTTCGACGTTTTTCAAATCCCCCGACTCGATTACGACGTCTGAAGACGTTCATGTCTAAGCAAGGAGAATCCTTCCTTCGCGCTCAACCCTCGGGTGATGTCATAAGTGCTTTGCCAGAATATTTGAGTGCGGATATTTCTCGAACGTACTTGGGAGGACAGCCGCGATCGCCCGGCTCTGGTACGTCTGATGAGGCAATTTTGATTTCAAGCGATGGGGAGCCTGCTGCATCGTCAAATACCCCCGACGATATTGGAAAACCAGATCAGAGATTATCTCCTAAGAGAGTGTTAGAGGTTGAGGCTGAAATGGCGGCATGGATTGGTTCGGATCATCAACGTGAAATGGTGGATGCGCGTTTGAGCGGAGATCGAATCCAACATTTTGTTTTTAATCCCGTAAGTCAGCGGTTTGAACGAACACGTTCTGTGAAGACGTTGCAGGATAAACAACTTGTTTATTTTGGAGGTGATGCGGAAGTGATTTTGATTGAAGACATGCATGCCGATGAGCGGTTAGTCACAAAGAAGATTGTGACTTGTGTGGGGTGTGGTTTTGATGCTGAAACGCCCCGAGGAAGACTGAAGGGAATTGTTCATCTTGTAACTCCTTGGGACAAAGCCCCACTGGAAAAGGTGAGACCTCAAATCCAAGCCCTTCTGGAAATCTTGCCGAAAGATATCATGCGGTTACGTGTCATTTCTGATTATGCGCAAGAAACCGGAGAAGATCCTTGGAGTCGAAGACAGATGATTGAGGAATTGTCGACGGAAATTCGTAAAGCATTTCCATTTGTAGAATTTATTTACCAGCCAACACGTGATACTGCTCATTATCGTTCAGGGATTATGGTTGCACCCGACGCTTGGGGAATTTTGACAGGATATGAGCAGCCGCCAAGTCAGCAAGAAAAAACTGTGGGGGCATGGCAAAGTGAAGACAGAGAAGTCATTTCATCAATCGATAAGCCTGCAAGAGAAAGGGCGACCCCATCCGCTGCTTTCATCGGCAAATGGCGGGTTGATGGCGAAATTCATCGTCAAGGAAATCGATTCTGGTTTATGGCTCGAGCCCTTGATGCGCCATCGACAAGTGAACCGCAACGAATTGAATTAGAAATTCTCGACGATAAACAAACTTCCACAACTGAAGTTCTGGCCAAGATGGCTTTTGCTTATCGACGCGATGTTCCTTTGATGGGAGAAATGGTGGATTGGTTTGCGCAAAACCCTCGAGAAGTCCTCATTATTAGAAACAATGATTTTGGGATCCCAGAAATGACGGGACGTTATCGAGGTGAAGATGGAGAGTTGCACGAGTTTATGACCGTGGCAGAAGCTTTTGAAAATGAAGGTCTGGTTTATCTACATGGCGTTGGTGAAGCCATGGTTGATGCCGGAATTTTGCGCGTGATTGAAGGAGAAGACTTATTTCTGGAGTTATCGAGGCCGGAGAAAACGGTGAGAGCGCAAATCAAAGATTCAGGTTGGTACCATCGCCATATGTCCAAACCTGATCGTGAAGGGATGGAAGGTCATTATGGTCTTCGGGCATTATTTCGTGAGGTCTATCCACGAGAAGATCGAGGTTTGCGGTTGCAGATCAAAGGAAAATTGTCAGACCAAGAAATGATCCAATATATCCGTAGTCAGGATTCTTCTCTTCAAATCATGCCTGTGATTCGAAGATTTGAGATGGAAAGAGAATTTGTTCAAACATCTGATGAAGAAACAAGGCTTTTGGCGCGGTTGATTGCCGAACAGCGTTTTGATCAGGACCAAGAAATAGCGCTAAGAAGAAGTGAAGATCAGAGAAGGGCACAAAATATTCAAGAGCGCCAGGTCAGGGACACCATTAGAGAAAAGATCGAGCGCTCTCGAGAAGAGTTTGACTTGGGTAGGAAAGAGGATGCGCAGAGAATACTTATTACTATCCCAAGCGCCATCGTTGATCCTCAATGGATTGCGCAAGAAGTCGTGACGTTCCTGCGAGATCAGCAACCCCTTCGAACCCGTCGAGAAAGCAGAGATGTTTTTAGTCTTTTATTATTTGATACTTTGGTTCAGCAAAGCCCAAAATTCAAGGTTCAGATGCTTATTGAAATTAATCGTCAAGTGATGCTGGAAGCTTTGCCTTTAGAAAAAAGAAAATATTTAGCAGGGATGTTAAATGACCTTCTTCGGGCGATTTATATTTTACCTGAAAGGCTTGCATTAACGAGGCAAGAGGTGTCAACGATTTCTTTGTCGTGGTTGCAGCATTTGCCTCTGCGTCCCTTTATTCGCCGGATCCAAATTCAGGACATGCCAGAGTTGGAGGCGTTTTTTGAGCCATATCCGGGGGATGAAAGTCTTTTGTATTTTCGCCAGCATCAACAATCAGAAGTGGAGGC
>JANLHA010000252.1 GCA_024653845.1 Candidatus Omnitrophota bacterium
CGGAATGTTTGGGCAGATTTGGAAGATAAGATCGCGCAGATCAGTTCAGATGATATCAAGCTCGATGGTAAGATCGATGTCAATGCTCGCCAAATCGCATTCAATGAAGAGCGTTTAGAAAATAATGCAAGCCATAAAAAGAGAATTTTGGAAGACCAAGCGAATCTTTCTCAACGAATTCAAGAAGAAGTCCAAAAGATTGAAGAGGCAAAAGGTTTTTTGTCAACATTGGATGAGAGATTGCAAAAATGTCGTGAAGTTTTGCAGGAGAAAAAAGCAGGTTTTCATGCTCTTGTGAACTTGATGGAAGAGGCCAAACGGTCCATCGAAGGTGAAGAGAATAAAATCTTATCGATATCTTCCAGTCAAGTTCAAATCAAAAATCGTCTCACGGACATTATGAAAGAAGTCCAGGGCGGATTGGCCCGAAAACGTCGTCTGGAAATGGAATCGGTCAAAGTCCAAGATGAAAAGAACCAGGTGGAAGCGCGGTTCCAGGAAATCTGCCAGAAAATCGCTGTTTTGATTCAAGACGTTTTTCAGTCTCGTCAAGCATTGGACCGTCAACAATCCATTTTGAATCAATTGAACGAAAATTTCATTTCTCTTGAAAAGCAGATTGATGATTTGGAAAAACAGCGTCTTTTCCTGATTTCTCAAAAAGAATTTATCGAAAAATTACGTGTTCAATATCATGATATTCCTGATCCTATCGTCGAGGGGCATCTTTTGACCACGACTTCTCCGTTGGAGCACCACACGGGAATCATTGGAAAAGTCAAGAGTGTGACATCGGTGAGCCACGACAAATTGATCGCCTTCAAAGAAGCTGCCGTTGATCCATCGGTGCCAGTATACCAGGTGGTTTGTGAGGCGAAATTTATTGAGCTTGATCCGCAACAAATTTCTCTAAAGATTGAGCGTTTGACTGAACAGATCGAAGAATTGGGAAAAGCCAAGCAGGTCTTGGAAGCAAAAATTGAAGAACAAAAACAAGCCGAGTCTTCGGTTGAGCTGCAAATTCAAGAGCAAGAAAAAAATCTTTCGGTTTATGAAGCGCAAAAAGAGGATGTTTCGGCAGATATCCGCAAATTAAATGAAGAATTAGACCTTGTTTCTGTGGAAACAAAGGAAGTGAATGCTCTTCTGGAAAATTTAAGAAATAAAGAAGTTGAGTTGACCAGCCAGTTTGATCATTCTCTACAAGAGCTTCAGCAAAGCCAATTGTTGATTAAAGAAAGACAGGATTTGGTCAGTTCAAAAATCCATGAACGTGAACAGATCAACATTGCCGTCGCACAGTTAGAAACGGAAATGTCTTCGATTGAAGACAAGAGACGAGGGGACCAGAGAAACTTTGAGATGTTTTCAAGGGATTTGGAAAATGATCAGATGGCCGTCGGTCGACTCACTCAAGAATATCAGGATTTGGAAATTAAAGAAAAGCAATATGGCGAAGAAATAGATGCCTTGCGTGTTCAGACCGAACAATTGAAGGCAGATAAAGAATCTTTGCAGGATATTTTGCGACAATATACGACTCAAAAAGAAGAGGTGTCTTCCAAGCTGGAAAGTCTGCAAAGCCAAGTGGCTGTGTCCAGTGAAGCGATTCAAGAGTTGAAGAATACGGAGCATCATCAGCAACTCGAAGAACAGCAGGCATTATTTAAGAAAAAAGAAATCAAAGATCGTTTGTTTCAGAGCTATAAAATAGAGTGGGAATCATTGGATCAGTATTTGCAGGCGCTGACAGTGCCATCTTCGTCAACAGAACCACAAGAGTCGATGCCCGTTTTAGAGGTTGGAGAGGCACCCACACCAGCGGCTCCTATCTCAAACGTTTTATCATTTGATACCGGACTTTTTAATCCCAATCTTTCCATCGAGGAATTGCAGCTGTCTATTGATCGCCTGAAGAAACGATGTGATGCTTATGGTGCGGTTAATTTGGTCGCAATTGAAGAATTTGAAGAATTGCGTCAGCGCTTTGAGTTTTTGACTAAGCAGCAAAGTGATTTGATTACGGCGAAAGATTCCCTCCATAAAACCATCCAAAAGATCAATCGAGAAACGCGTGAAATGTTTATGGAGACGTTCAGTCGGGTGAGTGAAGAATTTCGCGCTCATTTTCGTTTGCTTTTTGGCGGTGGGGAAGCTCAGTTGATCCTTCTGGATCCGGAAAATGTTTTGGAGTCGGGGATTGAAATCATTGCACGGCCTCCTGGGAAAAAGCTGCAGAACATTAGCCTTTTGTCCGGCGGTGAGAAATCATTGACGGCCATTGCTCTCATTTTTGGTGTTTTCAAAGTCAACCCAAGTCCTTTTTGCGTTCTCGACGAGATTGACGCGGCATTGGATGAGTCTAATGTTGGGCGTTTTGCGTATGTCTTGAAAGAATTTGCGAAAATTGCCCAATTCATCGTTATTACCCATAACAAGAAAACCATCGCCAATGCGAATGTGATGTATGGAATCACCATGGAAGAGACCGGAGTTTCCAAAATCGTTTCTGTTAAATTCCAGGACAAGCAAGAAACGATCGAACAAAATCAAACAGCTGTTCCTGCCTGATTTATTCTAGAATTGACATCTTTGAATTGTTAGGGAATTAGGGTGTCTCGCCAACCAAATAAGCTTTGTTTTTACCGCTAAATTTGGCAATGTACATTGCTTTGTCCGCTTGAGCAATGAGGTCGTCTTTGACTTCGGCATGGTCAGGAAACGTCGCCACGCCGATGCTGACGCTAATCGAAACTGGCTCAGATGGTAGTGGAGGAGGAGAAAATGCGTGGGTCGCGACTTTGTTCCTTAATCTTTCGGCAACTTCAAGGGCTTGTTGCTTTCCTGTGTCAATGAGGATGATGGAGAATTCTTCTCCGCCATATCGACAAACATAATCAATGTCGCGAGAGGATTGTTTCAAGAGATGGGCCAATTCTTTAAGAATGATATCGCCATACAAATGGCCATGAGTATCGTTGAGTTTCTTAAAATTATCAATATCAATGATGGCGAGGCTGAGAGGCTTCTTGTTGTGTTGGGCTTCAAAGATTTCTTCACTGAGTTTTTCCTGAAAAAAGCGGTGATTCCATAAATCCGTGACCGGGTCGGTTTGACTTTTATGGACAACCATTTCATAAAGATTCGAATTTTCAATCGCTAATCCGGCGAGGTTGGAAAGCATGGTGAAGATTTTGAGATCTTCTTCGGAGATAGGTTTTTGAGTATAAATATTGTCAGCAACGATCAGCCCATTGACGCTATCTTTGGCTCTCAAGGGCATGATGATCAGTTCATTGGTTTTGAAAAAATCCAAAAGAGGGTCTTGAAAGTATTGCATGATCTCTTGAGGAGTCAAATGCCACGGTGTTCCCCGATAAAAGGCCGTGGTCAATAAGGATTTGCTATGCGGGTCTAGTGAAAACACAAGCTTGCTGGCGCGTTGATATAGGGAAGATTCAATAATGGCCGAATTCATTTTATCCGTTTGGATCAGGTCAGTTAATTTCTGATCAGAGGTTTTGATGTAGTTCCAAATTTGATTTGCTTGTTCTCCAGACTCGGGCCCAATAGCCATTTTGCATTCTAGGGCACGGAGGCGGCGATTCAGAAGAAACAAAAGGGCCCGATTGTAACCTAGCCCGGAATGTGATGTCACACCAGTAAGAATAATATGGAGAACATGCTGTAGATCGAGTGTGGTGTGCATGGCAGAGCTCACCTCGTAAATGACATTGAGCTCTCGATAGGCGTTCTCAAGCCGTTCTTGGATGTTTTCGGAAGATGA
>JANLHA010000254.1 GCA_024653845.1 Candidatus Omnitrophota bacterium
TGAAATCAGCAACTCCATCATTGATCAGTGTGTGGCTCAAGGAGTTCCTTTTGCTCGAGAATACAGTGGATATTTGGACAATCGATCGTTTGGTGGTGCTCAAGTTTCACGTACTTTTTATGCGCGTGGTCAGACCGGACAACAGCTCCTTCTAGGCGCTTACAGTGCCTTGATGAAAGAAGTCTCACGTAAGAATATCGAGCTGCGGCCGCGGACTGAAATGTTAGATTTGGTGATTGTTAACGGCGAAGCCAAGGGGATTGTGATTCGTGACCTCGTTACAGGAAAAGTTGAATCTCATGCGGCGGATGCGGTGATTCTAGCCACCGGCGGATATGCCAATCTTTTTTATTTGTCGACAAATGCCAAGGCTTGTAATGTGACAGCCATTTGGCGTGCTCATAAGCGCGGGGCATTATTTGCGAACCCATGTTATACGCAGATCCATCCGACGTGCATTCCGGTGCATGGAGATTATCAATCCAAGCTCACCTTGATGAGCGAGAGTTTGCGCAACGATGGACGAGTGTGGGTCCCTAAAATTGCTGGTGACAAGCGTATTCCGAGCCAAATTCCCGAGGACGAACGGGATTATTTTCTTGAAAGAAAATATCCAGCTTTTGGAAATTTGGTACCGCGAGACATCGCTTCACGCAATGCCAAAGAACAATGTGACGCCGGGAAGGGCGTGGGATCGACGGGACACGCGGTCTACTTGGATTTTTCGGATGCCATCAATCGCTTGGGGCAAGACAAGATTCAAGAACGCTACAGCAATCTTTTTGAAATGTATGAACGTATCACCGGAGTCGATCCTTATCAACAACCCATGATGATTTATCCAGCCGTGCATTACACTATGGGTGGTTTATGGGTGGATTACAATTTGATGAGCAACGTTCCGGGGCTGTTTGTTTTGGGCGAAGCGAACTTTTCGGATCATGGGGCGAATCGTCTGGGAGCCAGTGCCTTGATGCAAGGCTTGGCCGACGGATATTTCATCATCCCTTATACAATTGCGGATTATTTGGCTAAGAACAAACCCATTGAGAAGAATTTAATTGAACGCCCAGAATTCAAAAGCATTGAAACTCAGGTGAATCAACAGACCCAAAAATTTTTATCGATTCGTGGCAAGCGGACCGTTGATGATTTTCATCGGCAGTTAGGTCGACTCATTTGGGAAAAATGTGGAATGGCACGTAATGAAGCTAGTCTTCAAGATGCTTTGAAGAAAATTCCGCAAATTCGAGAAGAGTTTTGGCAAAATGTGAATATTATTGGACAAGATAAGGATCTCAACCAAGCTTTGGAACGCGCCGGCAGAGTTGCAGATTTTATGGAATTTGCTGAACTGATTGTAACGGACGCCCTGCACCGTCGAGAATCTTGTGGCGGACATTTTCGTGAAGAGTCTCAAACC
The DNA here is from genome assembly GCA_024653845.1 of Candidatus Omnitrophota bacterium. Classification (GTDB taxonomy): domain Bacteria; phylum Omnitrophota; class Gorgyraeia; order Zapsychrales; family JANLHA01; genus JANLHA01. The sequence continues at coordinate 1,424 of JANLHA010000254.1, forward strand.
CCTGAGGGCGAAGCAAAACGAGATGATGTGAATTTCAGTTATGTGGGGGCTTGGGAATTTCAGGGTGTAGGTAGGGAGCCTATTTTACAAAAAGAGCCTTTGGTTTTTGAGAATGTGGAGCTGGCGCAGAGGAGTTATAAATGAAGAAGCTTTCATTAAAATTGAAAATTTGGCGGCAGAAAGATTCTCAGAGCCGGGGTCAATTCGAAACCTATCCAGTGGAAGGGATCGATACGGATGCTTCGTTTTTAGAAATGCTCGATATTCTCAATGAAAACCTGACTAAAGAAGGAAAAGACCCGATTGCCTTTGATCACGATTGTCGTGAAGGAATTTGCGGAATGTGTGGAGCCATGGTTAATGGAAAACCTCACGGCCCGCTAGGGAGTACAACGCTTTGTCAATTGCACATGCGCCATTTTGAAGGGATTGAAGAGATCGTGATTGAACCTTGGAGAGCAGCCGCATTTCCTGTTGTTAAAGATCTTATTGTTAATCGTTCTGCTTTTGATCATATCATGACGGCTGGAGGGTATGTTTCTACAAAGACCGGTTCTGCGCCTGAAGCCAATACCGTTGCCGTGCCTAAGAAAAACGCGGAACTTGCCATGGACGCGGCCGCTTGCATTGGATGTGGGGCTTGTGTGGCCGCATGTCCGAATGCTTCAGCGATGCTTTTTACCGCTGCGAAGGTCAGTCATCTTGTTCTTTTGCCTCAAGGCCAAGTGGAACGAGAAGAGCGAGTGATCAAAATGGTTGAACAGATGGATAGCGAAGGTTTTGGTAATTGTTCCAATTTTTACGAATGTGAAGCCGCCTGCCCCAAAGATATTAGTGTTTCCACGATTGCCCGAATGAACTCAGAATACTCCCACGCGAAAGCGAAAGAGTAGTGTTTCCCCTTCGTTTTCTCGAATAAAAACAACTAAATAGTTGTAAATTATTGACTTTATCAAATATTTGTTGTATATTTGAGGCATGAAGATCGATTTTTTTATTCCTAAAAAAGTACTTCCTTTTCTTCAAGATAGGCTTAATGATTTCTATTTGGCCGGTGGAACGGCCCTTTCGATGTTTTATTATGAACATCGTGAATCTTTTGATTTAGATTTTTTTACTAAGAAATTTTCAAAAGAACGCATTTTTAAAATTGTGACCAATTTGAGTAATGATTCCAAGTGGAAAGTTGAGCTGATTTCTGAACAAGATAAAGATAATCTGATTCGAATGGGTGTTTACATGGTTCAAATCGACCAAGAAACCCAATGCAAAATCGATTTTGTAGAAGATTATATGGAATTATTAAATCCCTTAAAACAAATTGATGGAATTAAGGTGCTCTCATTAGAAGATATTTATTTACGCAAAATCTATGCGATTGCTGGTCATATTCCGATGATCAATGAGATTGGTCAAGAAATCATGTTTGGTGGTCGGCAAACGGCTAAGGATTTTTATGATATCTATTGCTTATCAACCATCACGATGCCATTATCCGAATTTGTTTCGCAGCATTGTTCTAACGCCACTAAAGAAGGTGTTGTCCATTGGTATCGCACGTATGATCGAACCGATATGAAAGTTGATCTTTTAGGATTGCTTACAAAGACAAAGCCTGATTTTCAATTGATGGAAAACCATTTTAAGAAAGAAATCAATCAGCTTCTTAAGAGTTTAATTGAGGGAAAATAGATGAGACCAGAATGGTTATGGGATAGAAATATTTCCGTCGAAGAAATTCAGCGTATTTTAAAAGATCCGCAAAGTGAGCGCTTTGTGAATATCGCGGCTATTTTGTTGGCGCGTAATAATGCGCCTAAAGAAATCTTCGATCAGTATCTTGATCAAAAAGTTTTTGTTCAAAATTGGGCACGTATCAAGCGACAAATGCGTAAAGATTCTTGGAACGATCCACGGATTATTTTTTGGCAGGCGGTATATGAAAAGTTAATTGGGGAGTTGAAAGCTAGGGGAGTTCCCATCCGTCCTCGAAAAGATGCATCGGCATCTGATGAACTCTCTTTGCAAGTTGCAGAAAAAATAAAAACAGTCCGTCAAGAACTTCATTTGACTCAAAATGAATTGGCTGAAAGGATTGGAATTTCTCAGCAGATCATTTCCCGGATTGAAAATGGCCGTAATGATACAAGGCTTTCAACGCTTGAGAGAGTTTTTCATTTTTTAGGAGAACAAATTGTAATCGATTCAAGAAATTTTTGGACGGCTAATAAAATCAGTGATGGAACAAAGGAAGTCGCTCATGTTTAAAGAAGTCAAATGTTTGGCCTGCCGAGAGACCCTTTATCGTATCGGCCCTTTAGATGAAAAAGGGTTGACGTGGGGAATTTATAAGGAAGATGATCCAAAACACGAATCCATAAGAAAGTGGACGGATGGCCAAGAATATCTCGAATGCCCTCACTGTAAAAAGAAAAATTGGCTGGCCTCTAAAAAGATTGAAGGGCTGGGGCTTCAAGTGTGGATTTCGCATGTGACGGAATGAGAGTTGGCAAAGAAAAATTAAGGCTGTTTTTGATTTTGAAGGAGCAGTAAAGATTAGGAAGAAAAAAAGACGAAATTTTTCTAGTAAACCAAAGTTACTTAACCAAAAAATTATGCTATATTACTTCCTATGACTTTATCCATCGACAAAGAAACGATCCTCAAGTTTGACCAAACGGGTCCGCGCTACACGAGCTATCCGACAGCGCCGGAATGGTCCAATGATATCAAGGCGAATCAGTATATTGAAACGCTTAAAAAATTTGACCAAACGGATAAGACTCTTTCTCTTTATGCTCACATCCCTTTTTGCGAGACGCTTTGTTATTTCTGCGCTTGCACCATGAATGTTCGAAAAACTGAAGCTAAATATGGGGATGAATATCTTTTTTATCTTGAGAAAGAGTTGAAATTATTGAGTCAGCATTTGACCCGCCGCAAAACTATCCGCCAATTGCATTGGGGCGGAGGTACACCTTCGTTTCTGACTGAAGATCAAATGGTCCGTTTGATGCACGAAATCGAGAAGCACTTTCATGTTGATCGCTCGGGAGAGGTGGCTGTTGAAGTCGATCCCCGTCGCGTGACAAAAAAGAAGGTCCAGACATTGCGCGAGTTGGGATTCAACCGGATCTCTATTGGGGTTCAGGATTTTGATTCAAGAGTTCAAAAAGAGGTCAACCGTATCCAGCCTTTTGAAATGGTCAAGCAGTTCCACCAATGGTGTCGCGATGCAGGCTTCATTTCAGTCAATTATGATTTGATTTATGGGCTCCCTTATCAAACCCCAGAAACATTTCGTAAGACCATTGAACAAACGTTGCTTTTGAAACCAGACCGCATTGCGTTATACAGTTTTGCGTACTTGCCGTGGCTTAAAAAACATCAAGGC
>JANLHA010000255.1 GCA_024653845.1 Candidatus Omnitrophota bacterium
AGACAATCGGGGCGGGTGATGGCGGTCATCAGTCTCAATGTGGGGGAAGCTCAGCCGGCACATTATCAAAGAATTGTACAGATGTTGCGTCGACAAGGGTTTTCTTCGACCCGCGTTTATGAAGGGCTCACCAATTATCCGTCGACTTTATATGCTTTTAATACTCCCATCGTCGTGGCTTGGCGCGACGTCAGCCTGGAGCCGGGAGCACATGCTGATTCTATTCATGCTTATTCAGAGATGTTGGTTTCTAACGAAGCCCATGCGTTAGCACAGAGGACCTATGGGCCAGGGCAAATTGCGCAGGCCAGGGTTTCTCTGAGAAAAGATGATCGTGTCCTTTTATCATTGCAAAGCGGACATTTCCATGCAGATTGGGAAGCCATCCTCACCTCTGATATTCAGTGGCTTTATGCACAGATCCAGTTGAGAGCGTTTCTCGTGCCGCAACAATTTTCTGTGGTGGTGACTACGAAGGCTAAGAAGCGCGTTAAGCAAAACGATGTTTTTGTTCTTAAGGCCAACGAGAGCGGCCGGCCCTTCATCGCGGCCGCGCATATCGAATCCAAAACCGTCATTCTTCATCCGCATCACTTTGATCTTACTGATCAAGAAAGGCGCCGTATCTTTTTTCATGAATTTATTAGCCATATTGCGAAAGGAATTCGTGATGAAGCCGTGGCCCGACGAGATACAGCTCTGTTTTTCTTAAGAGGAAATTTGCCTTCTTCGATGACCGACGTCGAAGGTTTTATTATTGAAACATATGCTTATCCTAACCGGACAGTGGAGCGGCTGGATGTTGAAGGAAATGTTTTTTGGGCGAGTATATGGACACCGCGGGGGATGGTTGAAGTGGTTCATCATTCGGGACAGAAATATTATGAGGTTTGGTTCCAGGGGAAACGGATTGACGCCTATCGTCACGAGAAAGATCGTGCCACAGGATTTGCTTGGGCTGAATTGCCATTTACAGCTCGGGCCAATGCATTAGAGTTGCAAAGGCTGGATTTACAGAATGAATACGCTGATGAGATTTCTTTTCATCTCGTTTTGTGGTTGGCTTTGCGGGCTAATCGTCGGATGATTCGAACGATAAGAACAGAAGCCGCTGAAGATTTTAACCTCATGCGTCAATTGATCCGGGTTTTAGAGCCGGAAACGATGATGGCCCAAATTGCCGAAGACAGGAGTTTGCCGGAAGATGAGGAGCCGCGTCTGGTTTGGCATTCTTGGCCATCGGGAGAGTTTTTGTATCAATTGGGTCGAACGGGGATTGCTGTACTGGACGGAGGATATCGAAACGAGGTCGTGGAAGTGGGTCCTGCTCCTGAGTATTTGGTAGAAGTTAAATCCAGCCGAGCGCTTCCACCGCCCACCGCAGGGACATTATCCAAGGTGGCCAGGCAAACAGCTGGCATGGTCATTGATGTTTTTGATGCACAGACGGGGCAAGCATTCCCCGTTTCGTTAAATGCAGAAGTGCGTCTTGCGGGTCGACCTCGACGAGATTTATATCCATTCTATGAAAGGCCTTTTGAGAGAGTTGAGAATGAACCTTTAGCTAGAGTGGCTTCTCAGACGGCCGTTTTGATTTTAGGAGACTTTGATCGATATTTTTCACATTATCAAGATATTACAAAAGGGGCCTTTGCTCGTTTTGAAATTGCTGATTGGCAAGGGGCCATGAAAGATGGTGATGAGCTTATTCGACTTTATGGAAAGAGCATTTTAGCAACGGCCGCTCAAGTGTCGCTTCTCTTGGGTCCTCGCGAGTCCTTGCGAAATCTGTGGGATATGATGAAAAAGGAATATCAAAAACGGATCGATGGACGTTATGAGGATGATCTCGCCCTGATTTATTTTTACACGGTTATGCGCAAGATATTTGCCTTTTATCGTCAAACAGTTGAATTTGAGGACGATCGTTTAAGTCTGCAGCTTTTGGACCGTCAAGTTGTCTCTCGCCGGTATATGAATCGTCCGGAGGTGCCAGTACAACATCTTATTCAAAGGATATTGACCGCTTATCATTTCCAAGGATATTCGTCAGAAGACATGGCCGAAGACGCAGCGTTGGTCGCGACGGCTCTTTCTCGTCATCTTTCGACGATGAAGGGGGCGGAGGATTTCGATGCCATTGAAATGTTGAATCAAGCCGCCTTTGTTAATAAAGGCGCGTATTTGTTAGGGCAGATTTCCGTGCGTGGTGGACGGGTTATTCCTTTTGGGTTAGCACTTTTAAATGATAAACACCAGCGGCGCCGTGGCCAGCCTTCAGGGATTTACGTTCATGCTGTTCTCGTCGGTGACCAGCATTTCGTTGATCTTCTGCGCTACACCCGGGCCAGTCTTAGAATTTTTCCAGAATTTTATCGGGAGATTATTGAATTTCTACACGTAATGTTCCCGGATCGGGAAGTGGCTTCTTTGCAATCCGCGATTGGATTTGAGCAGCCTTCCAAGAATACTTTAGTTAAAAAATTGAGAGGACATCTTGCAGTTTCGAAAGAAGGATTTGAAAGGACAGAAGGGACAGCAGGTTTTATTATGATCACTTTTACTCTCCCAGGGTTCCCTTATGTCTTTAAAGTGATCACAGATGAGAATGAGAAACAAAGAGGGGTTGTCATCAAGAATCATCATGTGGAGCGAGCATTTCATACGGCCCACATGCAGGATCGCACTGGGCTTCTCTTAAATACTTCTGCGGTTGTTTTGAATTTTCGGCAAGACCTTTTCCCTGAGGATTTGTTAACCGCTATTCGCGGGCGTGCTCTTCAAGCCATTGTTTCTGAAGATCAAGAAACGATCAGTTTGAGAGTGTATGTCCAAAGACGCGTGATTCCCCTGGAAATTCATTGGGAGCAGATTAAGAATGACCCTGAAAAAGTACGAGAGGTTTTGGATTCTTATGGACAATTTTTGAAAGATTTGGCTGCAACGGGCATCATGTATGGTGATCCGCGATTTAAAAATGTGGGAGTCAAGCAGGCCAGTGGCCGTGTCGTGGGATTTGATTTTGATGAGATTTATTTATTGGGAACGCCGTTGATTTTCATGTGGCCACATTACGAATCCATGGCTGAATTGTTAAACGAGATTGGGATCCCTGAAGAATATCATGAATTTTTCTTAAGTAGACACGGCGATTTATTTGAGCAGACCTTCTGGTCGACCATGAAAGTCCGTGTCGATGCTGGTGAAGTGATGGATTCTTTCTTCTATCCCCGGGACGCCTGGTTGGACCGCCGTTTCCCCGGACAAGAAGAAGTTGAGCCTCACGAAGCTTTCGCTGACGGTGCGCTGCAGGTGGCGGAAATTCCCAGCGCCAAAACAGGAACGCTTCGTTTTACACTTCATCCCGACGGGAAGGTGAGTGATGTCGCCGCACAAGGCGATGTTAACCCTGAGGAGCAAACCCGAATTCCTCAGGCGTGGGCCAGAGGCCATGCTTCACTGAGAGACAGTCACGGCGCCAACGCGCTGGCCAGTCTACCAGAAGATGGTCTTGGTGTTGTGTTACGACTGCATGGCCGCGTCGGCCCGATTGCGCAAGTGATCGATGGGGAAACGCATCTTTCTTACCGTGCGACCCGGGGCCCCCCAGAGTTTAAAACGAACAAGGCTTATCGAGAACGTCTTTATGAAGCCCTTCCCCTTATTTTCTCCGACGAGATTGACCATCTCCTCCATCCTCCCTACACCCAAGAAGTTCATCAACGTTTGGCACAGCGACTAGAGCAGGCTGAGAATCGTTCGTCCTACGATGCCCTCATTTTTGTCTTTGAACAAAATAGAACACATCAAACGATGTCTCGAAGGGCGGTTGCTTTTGAGCGGCCCGTCATCCGGGAGGCGGGTGAGGGGTGGTTCTGGGTGATCACAGAGACAAATGTGACCCAAACAAAAGATCGAGAGGGAATTGTTATTTACATCGATCCCGGTTGGATGAGGGAGAAAAATATTGGCTTTTGGGAAATCAAATCTGTGGGGGTTACACAGAAAGATGTCCAGACACAGATTTCTCTAAGTATCGCTCAGGGGGAGATTATCGATGTCCCTTATATGATTGTTCGTGATCAGCATGGGGTTTTGGCTCTGGTGATTGGAGAACAGATTTCCTCGACGGCGCTCTTTGATGTGATGGTCAAACATCTGAAAGATGAATATGGCACGACGGAGTTTGAGATTGTGGGTATCCGCACAGGTACCAATGGTGAATCAAGAATAAAAGTGGGAAGAAATTTTGCTGTTCCCCGCGTATTTGAAGACACTTGGGTGGCTGTGAAAGTCGTAGAAACCAAGCAAGGTTTTAAACCTTTGAGTGTTGCGACGGTGGATGCGATTTTCAGACAAACTCATCGCTACGAAGGCATTGTTCCATTGTCTGAGAAAATTTCCGTTCAACCACAGCCTGAAGATGTGCTAGCGCCCGAAGTCCCCGTTGCGCCAGTGCCTGCAGCGAAGCCGCCTCGCCGCCAAAAAGAAAAAGCTCGGCCTGCCGAAGTGATCCCTGCCGTTGTTTCTCCTAAACCCGAGAGCTCCCGGATTTCCTCTGAGCAAGGAGAAGCACTTAATGGTTTGGTGGTAAAGGACAATTTTGCCGTGATCCATATTGCGGATCGTGTGCAAGGAGTCATCGTCCGTGATCAGCCCGTGGATCCTTTAGAAAAACTCGACGCTGGTCAACGTCGTCTTGTGGATACCGCTGCAGACAAGGTCCGGGCTGGCCAAGCATGGAACGCCGATGAAGAAGCGCTGGCTCAAGGAGTGATTCAATCGGGGATGTTCCAGTATCTGCGAGGCCTGGACGAAGAGGCCCCTTTAAGAACTCTGGAAGATCTTTTAACCGATCATACGATCTTTCAGATTAAAAAGATGAAGATCCTCATGCAGGCGCTGGTGAGGATTTCCCAGTTGGCAAATATTCGGAAGTTTTATTTGACCGGCGAATTCTTTCACAGTTTTATCGGCATCTATTTACATCTTCTTCCTCCAGGATCTTTCACAGGGGTTGAGGGTTATAGCCGGCTGGACGTGCATGTCAGTTTTTCAGGACGAGAATTGGCTGAGGAGCTCAAACCTATGCCCAAGCCCGTTGTGTCCCGAGCTCAAGTGCTTGTTCGTGCACTCGATGAGGTGCCTGCCGTTAAACAAAATTTAAGAATTCTGATTCCTAACGTTGGTCTTTGGTTGGGAGGCGAACCGTTGGTCTTGATGCTCAATAGTGCAGCTTCCATGGATTATGTGACACCATTTTATGGCCGGTATATGGAAGTGAAAATTTTAGGCGATGAGATTCAGGCCATAGAATTGTATCCCTCTTTGGAGCACCCTCAAAGTGATCATTTTGAAGTGAAAGAAGAGCGCTTGCGTCAGAAATTGTTCTCCCAGCTGGCGCGCGCTATCACGCTCAGTGAATCCAATAGGATTTTTATCAAAGGTTTTCCCGATGGAAACTTCGCGGATTACGCGACCCATCCTGGACAGGAAGTCGCGGAATTGGTGCGGTTAGGGAAATTTCCTTCAGAGACCGTCGGTTCAGTTGTTGTTGCTTCATCGGCGTTAGCCGCTTATTACAAAGGCAGAATTGTGCTTCCGACGGACCAAATCCAGGCTTTGTTTGATATCGTGCTTCCTTTATTCATCGCCCAAGTTCAAGAACGTTTGCAGAATTACAGAGAAGTTTTTGACAATCTCGTGACTTTTGCCAATCGTCGGGCAGAGTCGCCAAAGAATTCACAATTCACTCTTGAGCAGCTTAATCGATTTGCCACCGGAGAAGTGTTCGCTGGTTATTTAGCCGCTGCACGGGTCTTGTATTCGGTGCTAGATTTCTTCGACGGGCTTCGCCTCGAGGGTCTGCAGGAATTTCGAGAGACCGCTCGATTAAGCCCCGCCGAGATCAACCTTTCCTCAGAGATCAATCTCAGCGACAAGGTAAGGCTCTACCATCGTTTACAAGATTTGGCTGCTGAAAGGTTCCGCCAGAGAGTCGGTGATTATAACCTCGCTTGGATTGAAGTCGCCGCAGGTATAGTTGCCGTCGGTGCCGATGCCAATCCTAATATTTTTATCGATTGGATCAAGGA
>JANLHA010000257.1 GCA_024653845.1 Candidatus Omnitrophota bacterium
AAAACCTTCTCATGGTTCTCTTTGGCTCGATGAAGACGAGCTATGGCTTTTTGCATGTCTTGTAAAAGGAATGGATCATGGAGAGATTGGTCATCCGCCCATAAAAAAAGCTTGGCCTCATCGGATGACTGAATACCTCGATTGATCAAAATCTGGGCAAGGATGGGATCAATGCCGAGCCCATCGCTCAGCAAGATTTGCAACTGCGGATCAGGAGGTAAAATATTCCAGCGTTTTCTTGAAATCATCGTTGAAATCCCTCCCCTAGTTAGACTTGATATTTACATTTTTTCAGGTCGAGTGACACCTAAAAGTTTTAATCCATTGGCAAGAACGATTCGTGCAGCTTCAATCAGAGCTAGACGCTCTTGAGATAATTCAAAATTTTCTTTATCAATAATTTTATGTTGATCGTAAAATTTATGAAAAACCGTGGCCAGCTCCAAAAGATAATTGAGCAACGCAAAAACATCCATTTGATGACGGCAAATGATCAAAATTTGCGGAAGGTCTCCAATTTTTTTGATCAAGTCCATCTCTTCGACTTCTTTCAATAATTTGAAGTCTGCCACCTTAAAACCCAAGCCCGCTTCTTTCGCTTTATCAAAGACGCTATAAATGCGCGCGTGGGCATATTGAATATAAAAAACCGGATTTTCTGCTGTTTGTTTTTTAGCGAGTTCCAAATCAAATTCCAAGTGGGCACTGATGTGTCTCATCAAAAAGAAAAACCGGGCGGCGTCTTTGCCCACCTCATCCATGACTTCACGCAGGCTGATATACTGCCCCCGACGGGTGGACATCGAAACTGGCTTGCCGTTTCGATAAATCGTAGCCAATTGCACAATCAAAACGCGCAAGGTATCTGGCGAATACCCCAGAGCTTGCACGGCCGCTTTCAGACGAGGGATATACCCATGATGATCCGGGCCTAAAATTCCGACGACTTCTTCAAACCCGCGTTCAAATTTATTTTTATGATACGCAATATCGGGACTGAAATAAGTATAGCTCCCATCACTTTTTTGCAAAACGCGATCTTTATCATCTCCGAATTCCGTCGTGCGAAACCATATCGCTCCTTCATGCTCATAAAGAAAACCTTTGCTTCTTAAAAAATCAAGCGCCTCTTTGGTCTTCTGCTCACTCGCGATCTGAGACTGATACGACCAATGATCAAAGTGAACGCCAAAATCATCCAACTCTTTCTGAATGATTGCCATCAAATAATCTACACCATAACGTAAAAAATCCTGCGCCGGGCGCTGCTTCAAATCTTGTAAGTTCTCGACCCGCTGGTCTTGGATAAAGTCCTTGGCAATGTCATAAATGTATTCGCCCTGATAACATTCTTCAGGAAAATCGATTTTCCCACCCAGCACTTCGGTGGCTCGATACTGAATCGATCGTCCCAAAATGTTGATCTGGTTGCCTTCATCGTTCACGTAATATTCCCGTGCCGCACGAAACCCTACAAAATTCAAAACATTGACCAAGGCATCTCCGACGGCGGCTTGTCGGCCATGGGCCACACTCAACGGCCCCGTTGGGTTGGCGCTGACGAATTCCACCTGGATCTTCTTCCCTTGCCCAAACGAGGAACGACCAAAATCTTCCTTTTGAGTGAGAACCGTTTCTAAAATATCAAACACGGCCGTCCGAGAAAGATAAAAATTGATAAAACCAGGAGCCTTGATGTCCACATTGTCAATGTAACTTTTCAAAGAATCTGTTGAAGCGATTTTATTCTTAATGATACCGACAAATTCTTCAGCAATTTTGATAGGAGGTCGTTTGAAAATTTTGGCAGATTTCAAAGCCACGCTGGTCGCCAAATCGCCATGAGCTTTATCGTTAGGCGTATCCAATTCAGCTAGAGGAATTTCGTTTTCGGGAAAATGTTCTTTGAGGGTTTGATTTAAAAAATCTTGCAAACGCTGCTTGAAATCAGTGGCCATAAAATAGTTCTCTAGAAATTAAATTAACAAAGCAGGTGACCCTAAGGGCCCCAGATATGCAAGAACCCCAACTTTCTTTTAACAATCAGAAGGTTGGGGTTCTCAAATTTCTACTTAAGACACGCACGGGAATTATTCTTCCCATTTGACCTTTTTGGCATCTTGCCAAAGATGATCAAGGC
>JANLHA010000258.1 GCA_024653845.1 Candidatus Omnitrophota bacterium
GTGGCAAATTGGGTGGCACACCATCAATGACAACACCGATAGCCGGGCCATGGCTTTCGCCAAAAGTGGTGATTCGAAAAAGTTGTCCGAATGAATTTCCAGCCATAATTTTTAAAATATTACCCGTTGATGTTGATTAAATCAGTCACAGCTCCTTCAGAGGCGCTAGTCACTAATTTTTGATACTTCGCCAAAACCCCTCTCGTGTATCGAGGTTTGGGCTGCTTCCATGTCTTCAGACGTTTTTTGATCTCCGCTGCTGGAACATCCAAAGTCAATTGGCGCTGTTGAGCATCAATCGTGACTTGATCTCCATTTTTGACAATCGCCAATGGCCCACCAACATACGCCTCAGGCGTAATGTGCCCGACGACAAATCCGTGACTCCCACCAGAGAATCGTCCATCAGTAATGAGGGCAACATCTTTTCCTAGGCCTTTTCCCATCACCGCGGATGTCGGAGATAACATTTCCCGCATTCCAGGACCGCCGCGAGGACCTTCATATCGGATCACAATCACATCGCCCTTTTTGATTGTTCCATCAAGAATTCGTTTGAGCGCCGCTTCCTCAGAATCAAAAACTCGCGCCTTTCCAACAAATTTTTGTCCCTCTTTTCCACTGATCTTGGCAACAGCACCTTTAGAAGCAAGATTACCATATAGAATGACGAGATGCCCATCTTTTTTAATAGGATTATCAAAGGGACGAATCACCTCTTGTCCCGCCGGATACGACGCAACGTCTTTCAAATTTTCGCGCACAGTTTTTCCGGTCACCGTCAAACATTCTCCGTGCAAAAGTCCCTCATCCAACAACATTTTCATCAATGGTGTCACCCCACCAATTTTGACCAAAGCGGCCATCACAAATCGTCCACTGGGTTTCAAATCCGCGAGAACAGGTACGCGTTTTCCAATACGAGTGAAATCATCAAGAGAAAGCTTAACACCGACACTGTGCGCAATCGCTAACAAATGAAGCACGGCGTTAGTTGATCCTCCCAAAGCGGTCACAACCGTGATGGCGTTCTCAAAAGCTTTTTTAGTTAAAATATCTTTGGGCTTGATGTCTTTTTTCAGAAGCTCTAAAACCGCACGGCCTGCATTCATACAATCTTCTTCTTTTGCCGGCGAGATTGCAGCTTGCGCAGAACTGTTAGGCAAGCTCATTCCTAACGCTTCAATGGCACACGCCATGGTATTCGCGGTATACATTCCGCCACAGGATCCTGGTCCTGGAATCGCACAGGATTCAATGGCTTCCAATTCAGAGTCATTGATCTTGTCGTTCGCCCGAGCTCCGACCGCCTCAAAAACAGAAACAATATCAACATCTTTGTTTTGGTAGCATCCCGGCAAAATGGTTCCGCCATACACAAAAACCGACGGACGATTCAATCGGGCCATGGCCATCAAACACCCAGGCATATTTTTATCACATCCACCAATAGCCACCAACCCATCAAAACCTTCACATCCCATGACCGTTTCGACAGAATCTGCAATCACCTCACGAGAAACCAAGGAATATTTCATCCCTTCCGTTCCCATTGAAATCCCGTCGGAAATGGTGATCGTATTAAAAATAACGGCTTTGCCTCCTGCCGCGTCAGCGCCTTCAGCGGCCTTGTCAGCCAATTTGTTGATATGCATATTGCAAGGCGTGACCATGCCCCACGTCGAGGCAATTCCAATTTGTGGTTTTTGGAAATCTTCATTTTTGAATCCAACGGCGCGCAACATCGCACGACTCGGTGCGCGCTCCATCCCATCAATCACTTCACTGGAATGAGGACGCATTGAAAAACTAGAATTTCTAGGGTTCACGATTTTCTCCTTGAACATTTTTGTCTTGATAAATGAGACTGGCCATGGCTTCAAAATAATTGATCACTTCACTCACTTCAATATCAAAAACTTTTCCCTTGCCCTTCACAAACAAGTTTCTCCAATTCACATATTCTGAATCAAAGTTAGTCAAAGGCGCATCAATGCGAATCAACTGACTTACACTTTGCTGCAATGCCGTTTCCGTCAGAACAAAATGTTTGATTTCCGTGACTATTTTTGAAGATGCGGGGGCTCTCATGTTGATATCTTCAACAGAAATATGAACCAGAATCCCATACAAAGAATAATCTTCAACTTTCAAAACAGTAAGAGTTGAACGTTCTTCTCCTGGTCGTGTTCGATAAGCCCATTGTTGCCCTGCTGCAAAATCTGTATTCAAAATTTTAACAGGCTCTTTTTTTTCACACCCCAAAGTTGCGAAAGCGCAAAAGATGATAAGAATGAAAACATTAAGGATGAAAGAAATCCGTGAAGGCATTTGTTAAGTAAGCCAGGGTTTTTCTTCTTTGATGTGGTTTTCGTAAGACTGGATGTCTTTTTCAAATTGCTGGGTCCAACCGATTTGATCAAGCCCATTCAAAAGACAATACTTGTTAAAAGAATCAACGGCAAACGAAAATTTTTGACCTGACGGTGTTGTCAGAGTCTGCTGTGGCAAATCTGCGGTAAACTGAATTCCAGAAGAAGCGCTGACTTCTTGAAAAAGAGTTTCAATTTCTGAAGATTTCAAAGTGATCAAAAGAATTCCATTCTTCACACAGTTGTTATAGAAGATATCTGCAAAGCTAGGTGCTACGATCACACGAAATCCATAATCCGCCAATGCCCAAGGAGCGTGTTCACGGCTCGATCCACAACCAAAATTGTCACGGGTCAAGAGAACCGTCGCGTGGCGATATTCCGGCTTATTGAGCGTAAACTCAGGATTTTCTTTGGTCCCCGCATAATCAAGATAACGCCATTCGTGAAACAAATGGATTCCAAATCCCGTACGTTCAATTTTACGCAAAAACTGTTTGGGAATGATCGCATCCGTGTCCACATTGACGCGATCCAAAGGTGCGACTAAACCCGTATGAGTTGTGAAGGCTTGCATTATAAATATTTCCTTACGTCGGTGATTTTGCCTTTGAGGGCCGCAACTACAGCCATTTCCGGGCTCATCAAATGAGTTCGTCCACCCGGGCCTTGACGACCTTCAAAATTGCGATTGCTCGAGGAAGCACAGCGTTCTCCAGATTTGAGTTGATCATCATTCATTCCTAAACACATGGAACATCCCGCATAGCGCCACTCAAATCCAGCATCTTTAAAAATTTTGTCTAAGCCCTCTTTTTCAGCCTGTCGTCGGACACGGCCTGAGCCAGGAACAACGATGGCTTCAACATCCGGCGCCACTTTTTTGCCTTTGACAATTTTGCTCGCAGCTCGCAAATCCTCGATACGGCCATTCGTGCAAGAGCCGACAAAAACTTTATTGATTTTGATCGAAGAGATCGGCGTATTCGGGGCCAGGTCCATATACTTTAAAGCGTTTCGGGCGGCCGTACGATCAACAGCATCGGTGAATTGCTCTGGATCCGGGACAACATCTTCAATAGAAACAACTTGCCCAGGACTGGTTCCCCATGTCACTTGCGGCTTGATCGTTGC
>JANLHA010000261.1 GCA_024653845.1 Candidatus Omnitrophota bacterium
CTGGATGCCAAAGTGCGCAAGGAGCTGCGTCAATGGTTGCGGCGTTTTCATGATGACTTGCACATCACAACGCTCTTTGTCACGCATGATCAGGAAGAAGCTCTTGAGGTGGCTGACAAAATTGTTGTGATGAATCAAGGCAAGATTGAACAAGTCGGAACTCCCGAGGACGTTTATCATCATCCAGTTTCTGTATTTGTGCTTAACTTTTTAGGCAATGTGAATTTGTTTCATGCGCGCGTGGAAGGAGAACAAGCTCAAGACGGGAAGAGGCTTGCAAAAATGTATGTTCGTCCGCATCAGTTGGCAGTGAGTCGAATACCTGTTTCAGAAAATTCGGTCAAAATCACCATCGAATTCATCAATCCTGCTGGATCGTCGGTCAAAATCGATGGCCGGTCTTCAACGGGAAATGTTTTTCAGGTTGAAATTTCTCAGGAAGAGTATAAAAATTTGAAGCTCGCCAAGAATGACGAAATTTATTTAACTCCAAAGAACATCACATATTCGGAGTATGAAATATAGGGGAACTCACTCTTTCCCGGTATGAGAATGAAGGTAAGCCGCGGTTTTTGATTCCGGAGACCCCATTTGTCTTAAAAAGATCGAGAAAATAATCAATACGCTTTGATATAAAAGTGCTGTAAATGGCACGAAGATTTCCATCTGTAAGATTCCCCAAATTCTAAATAAGATATAGTATGGCGTATATGTTAGAGGTCAAGTTTTAAGACGAAAATAAAACTTGACAAATAAATGGCATTTGTTATTTTAGTGATGTTAAATACGTCATTGAAGTACTTATTTAATCAGGAGATGCCTAATCTGATCGTGGATGTAGGCTTCATTTTATCCCAGTAGATGAAAATGGTTTTCATAATTTCTAAAGTGAACTCATAATTCTTATGACCGAAGACAATAAAGCAATTGACCCAAAAATTTTGGATGAAATCATAGAAGCTGTCCAGCGAATGAAATATGGAGAAGTGGTGATCACCATTTATGATTCCAAAGTCGTCCAAATTGAGGAAAAGAAGAAAAAGCGATTTGTTTAGAGCTACCACACCTGTGGGGCAAAATTGGGAATGTTTTTGATGACCGATTGCACGAGCAAAGGAAGTCAAAGAGAGTCAAGGGAGCGTCAAATGAGAAAGATAAGTTTAGTTTTCGGGATTTTTTTCTTAACAATTTTTTTATCCTTGCCTGCCAAGGCCGAGACCATCGAGGATATCAAAGCCATGATGGGGGAAATGAAGGCGGATTATGAAATCCGTATTAAAGGGCTGGAAGCAAAGATAGAAGCCCTCAACAGCAAACAACAAGAGGATAGCGCAAAAATTGAGGGGATCGCTATTAAACATGAGGAAAAGGTCGCCAATATTGAGCAAAAAATTGAAGCCAAAGCATTGGATGTTGAATATGTCGGCCGGGGTAATGCTCCCGTTGGAAAGGGCGGACTTGTCGTTCGAAATCCTTTTGGTTTCGGCAATGTTTCGGTCGGCGGTTATGCCGATCTGGAATACGGTGATTTTGAAAATACCGACGCTAGTTTTACTCAGCATCGATGGGTGATTAATATCGGCGCTTTTCCCCACGAGCGCGTGCGTTTTAACTCTGAACTGGAAATTGAATATGGCGGGCCCAATGTTCCTAATGCTGACGGAGAAGTCAAGGTGGAACAGGCTTATATGGATTATCTGATTAACGACGCTATCAATTTAAGAGCCGGAGCGCTTTTGGTTCCCTTCGGACGTTACAATCTTTATCATGATTCAGATTTGCAAAATTTAACCGACCGGCCCATCATGGCGAGAGATATTGTTCCCACGACGTGGACAGAAGCCGGAGCCGGGATTTTGGGGGGATTCAATCCTGTTTTGGGAAGTTATGAGGATTTGAATCTCAATTATGAATTGTATGTCGTGAATGGTCTTGATGCGGGCTTCTCAGACACAGGTTTAGCAGGAGGCCGCGCCAGCTTGAAAACGGATAATAACGATGATAAGGCTGTGGTTGGTCGACTATCGGCTAGCCCATGGCTCAACCAAGAAGTTGGGGTCAGCGGGTATTGGGGAGAATATGATACCGCCGGCACTGATCTTTCAGGTGTGGGCCTTGATTCGTTATTCACATTTGGACCTGTGGAACTGATCAATGAATATGCTTATTTTGGGGTTGACCAAGGAAGCGCCGATGTTGCGAATTTTTTCCAAGGGGCATATACCCAATTGAATTATGATTTCTGGCCGAAATTCCTCGACAATTCATTTTTAGGACGAGGGTTCAAAGATCCCAAATTGACGCTGGTCGGCCGTTATGATTGGGGTTTGATCAGTGATGATAGCGATGCGTCGACAGGAAATAATGAAGAAGACCGCTGGACGTTAGGTTTTAATTATCGTCCCATCGACAACTTTGTCTTTAAGCTTGAATATCAGTGGAACGAAACGACTAACGAAGTTCTAGAGCGTGGAGATAACAATGGCTTTCTTACATCGATGGCCATTGGCTTTTAAAAGATGAGGGCATTTCCTTTTCATCTTGTTTCTGTCCCGGGGATCGTGCTGGTCGTTACGACCCCGGGATTTGCAACGGTTTACTTGACCGTCGAGCAAGCGCAGCAAATGATTTTTCCGGGCCAGAGTTTGACTGCGATTTCGTTGACATTGTCTGAAGAAGAAAAAAGCATCATTCAAAAAAGATATGGCGCGCCGGTCAATGATTCCATGAAAATCTGGCGCACCGAAGATGGCAGATATTTTATTGTTGATCAGGTGATCGGAAAACATGAGTTGATCACTTATGCGGTTGGCATTCATCCCGACGGAAGCATAGCTCAGATTGAAATTATGGATTATCGTGAAGCTTACGGCGATGAAATTCGACAGAAAAGATGGCGGCGGCAATTTGGAGGAAAAACAATGGATTCTCCCTTGGAACTCAATGAGGACATTAAAAATATCAGCGGCGCGACGTTATCGTGCCGACATCTGACTGAGGGAGTTAAGCGTCTTTTGGGTCTTTATGAACTTGTGCTTAAAAAATGAAGTGAGGCGGTGTCGTCCCCTTCTTGGGACTTTTGTGGAAATCACCGTTGAGTGTGAAGATGGTCGAGAGGCTCATCACGCCATTCATGTGGCGTTTGAATCCATTGCGCGGGTGCAGACATTGATGAGTTTTCATGATTTAGGCAGTGAGATCTCAGAGCTCAATCGGCTGGCGTTTTTTCAAAATGTGGCTGTCAGTCCTGAGACGTACGAAGTCCTTAAACGGGCTAAGAAGTTGTATGAATATACCGACGGGATATTCGATATCACCATTGCAGCGGAGCTCATGGATTGGGATTTATTACCGCGCCATTCGTTTTTAAGTCAAACGGATTTTTCGGGTAGAACAAAAGATATCGAGCTGCTGCCTAACCGGCAGGTTCATTTTTTGCGTCCGCTTTGCATCGATTTGGGCGGCATCGCCAAAGGTTTCGCCGTTGACCGTGCCATTCAGGTTTTGCAGGAAAGAGACATGCAGAGTGCAATTGTCAATGCGGGAGGCGATATCCGTTGTTTTGGCAATCAAGAGCGACCAATTTGGGTCAGGGACCCTCAACTTGCGGGACAGTTTTTGTCCTTGCCTGCGTTAAAAAATGCCGCCTTGGCGACTTCCGCGAATTCCTATGACAAGCTTCGACGAGATTCTCGGATTTGCCCGCATGTTCATGGCCAGACGAGGAAGCCGTTGCCATCTCCATCGAGTGTTTCGGTGCGTGCTGATTCCTGTATGATGGCGGATGCACTGACCAAAGTCGTGATTGCTCTGGGTAAAGACTCGGGAGAAATTCTCTCTCACTTCAATGCGGTAGCATTTATTGCTGGTCACGATGGTAGAATGATCTGTTACGGTGGAAGACAATCATGAGAGGTAGCAGCGCTCTTTTTAGTCAACGATTAAAAATTTGGTTTTATAGCATTTTTGGCGTGTTATTCTTTTCAGGAGTGATTTGGTTGCTCGTGCATTATGGCAAAGCCGACAACGAAGCTTTTGATGGGCCATACAGTTCATTGGAGCCGTTTCTTCTTCGAGTTCATGGTGCAGCGGCGATGGCGTCTTTATTGGTTTTGGGTGTTTTGATTCCGACGCATATGCGTCGAGCTTGGCAACAGCGTCGTAATCGGATCACCGCGGCTGTGATGGTCTTGGCATGTGTTTTGATGATCATGAGTGGTTATGGTCTTTATTATTGTGGCAGCGATCAATGGCGTACATGGATCAGTGGTTTTCAT
>JANLHA010000263.1 GCA_024653845.1 Candidatus Omnitrophota bacterium
GGGAAGTGTTCGGTACGAACGTCAAGTGGTGGAGAAAAGGGTGGAACGCCCTGCGACTTTTGTGGCGACCCCCGCCCCGGTGGAAGCACAAGAGCCAGAGCCTCTTGCTTCGGCGGTCGCACGAGTTCCAGCCGTTTCTGAGAAGTTGCCGGCCGTTGAAAAGCCCCAAGAGAAGATACTTGATAAATCAGCTGAAGGCATTTATACTGTACAGGTTGCTTCTTACAAAAAAGAAGACCAAGCCAAAGATGCTGCAGCGAAGTTGCAAAAAAAAGGCTATGAAAGCTTGGTCCTCCCCAAAGGCGATTATTCGATTGTTTGTGTTGGACGTTTTAATAAAAAGAGCGAAGCACAGAATCTTTCTCGAAAGTTGAAGAAAGATTATAAAGATTGCCTGGTGAGAAAAATTTAGCAGTTCAAGAATTTGTTGAGCAAAGGAGGTAAAAAACATGTCACTCCATTCATCTTTGAAGATTGACGTTGCAGGAGCCCAGCAGAGAACGGTTCTTAGTCGTATTGAGCGAATCAAAGAACTTATGAAAAAAGGAATTTGGGAACAAACAGGTCGCGTGACCGGTTTGCCAAAAACCAAAATTGTTCGTCTCAAAACACGTAAGGCCAAATCTGAAAAAGCAGCTGAAGGTGCTGCAGCCACACCTGCCGCTGCAGGTGCAGCAAAACCCGCAGCTGGAAAAGCAGCTAAAGCTTAATGCCATTTGTATGGGTTTGGGAAGATTCCGTTTCTTCCCAAACCCTTTTCTTTCGATGAAACCATACCTTTCCCTTTTTCTATCTTTCATTTTGTTTTCTAATTTCAGCTCTTTAGCTTGGACACAAGAGTTGGGCTCCACGCGCCCACCTTCAAGTTTTCCATTTGTTGGCGAGGTGGCCAGTCAAGAGCTCAATATTCGTGCAGGCCAAAGTGAAAATTTTGAAAAAGTGGGACGCCTCCAAAAAGGCGAAGAGGTTGTTGTCGTCGCAGAAAGTTATGGCTGGTACAAAATTGTTTTGCCTGCTCAGAGCAAAAGTTATGTCAGCAAAGATTATGTGAAGGTTGTCGGGAAGAATTTGGGAGAAGTTACGGGAACACGCGTCAACGTGCGGGGAGGTCCAGGTACCAACTTTTCTGTTTTAGCTCAACTTCATCAGGGCGATGCCGTCCGCATTCTCGAAGAAAAAGAGGGATGGTATTTGATCGAGCCTCCAGACCAGGGGCATGGTTGGGTGGCGGCTCAATATGTCCAATTCAAATCTTCCAGTGTTCCCACGAAGCAACCTATTCAAGACGCACTCAAAACCGAAGTCGCTCAGCTCAAAAGTGGTCTTTTCGCAGATGCGACATCTTCACCTCTCGTAGCATCGGAAGAAGATGCAGTGATCACCGCATCCGGCGTTCTTGATGATCTGGGTTCTCAAGCGCTCTCTCAGGAAGTTCGGCATCATCTGGTCCTCGATGGTCAGGTGCTTTACCTGTTGAAGGGGTACCGAATGCTTCTCGACGGATTCTTGCATCAAAAAGTTAAAATCGAAGGCAAAATCCAACCCGATATGAAATCTTCTGTGCCGGTGGTGTTGGTCACAAAAATCACCCTGGTCTTATGATCATCGAAATCCTTCAAATCATTCTTGTTTTACTCACCGGAGTCGTCTTTCACGAGTATGCCCATGGCTGGGTGGCCTATAAGCTGGGCGATCCGACGGCAAAATTGGCTGGTCGATTAACACTCAATCCTTTAAAACATATTGATCCTTTAGGAACCATCATCGTGCCGGTGATTTTAAAGTTGTTGGGTGTTGCTCCGTTAGGTTGGGCCAAGCCCGTTCCCATCAATTTTGCGCTTTTGCGCAATCCCAAACGCGATATCATTTGGGTGGCAATCGCAGGGCCTGCCGCGAACATCATTCTTGCTATCTTTAGTAGTCAACTCCTTCATATTAAGAATTTGCCGACGGCAGTCATCGAGCTTCTGGTCTTTGTGATTATCATCAATTTGATTCTTGCAACTTTTAATTTGATTCCAATTCCTCCCTTGGACGGTTCACGCATTTTGATTGGAATCCTTCCTAACGCCTGGTCGCGGCTTTATAGCCGTTTAGAGCCTTACGGCTTTTTGATCATTATTGTTTTATTGAATTTGGGAGTTCTTAACTTTATCATGCCCATTGTGGAATATTTCAGTTCTCAATTGGGAGTCGAGATCCGATTAAAATAGCGAGTGAACATGCCTTCCATTTCGGTTGATTTGAAAGAAAATAGTTACACGATAGAAGTCGGAGCGCAAAATCTCAAAGATTTGGGGAAAGCCGTCAAAGCCCTTGGATTGGGGGAGGACGCCATTGTCATTACCCACGCTTGCATTGCGAATCTTCATGGGGAAGCGATTCTTGAAGGCCTTGAAGGAGCCGGGATTTCCGTTAAGATCCTTGAAGTGCCTGAAGGAGAATCTAGCAAGTCGGCAGCCATGGTGATGGATTTGGTGGGTAAGGTTGCGGAATACGATGTGAAGAGAAAGATTTTCTTGGTGGCGTTTGGAGGCGGTGTCATTGGAGATTTGGTCGGATTTGTAGCTGCAGTTTATCGTCGAGGAATTCCATATATTCAAGTGCCGACAACCTTGTTGGCTCAAATCGATTCGAGCATTGGTGGAAAAGTTGGGATCGATCTGCCGGTCGGGAAAAATTTGGTAGGCGCGTTTTATCAGCCTCGAATTGTTTGGAGCGATGTGAATCTTTTATCGACGTTAGATCAGCGTCAAATTCGAAATGGGCTGGCAGAGGCGATCAAGTATGGGGTTATTTGTGACCGGAACCTTTTTGAGATGATTGAAGAACTTGGCGAAAAGTTGGTTCAATTTGACGCGAAAAATTTCACCCATCTTGTTTTGGAATGCAGTCGCATCAAAGGCCGCATTGTGGTCAATGATGAAAGAGAAACCAAAGGTATTCGAACCATTCTGAATTTTGGTCATACGATCGGCCATGCCATTGAGGCTGCTGATCAGTATCAAAACTATCAGCATGGCGAGGCCGTGGCTTTGGGGATGAGGGTGGCGTTGGATATTTCTCGACGCTTGGAATTGGTGGATTCGGTACAAGTCGTTCGGGTGAATCAGGTGATTTCAAAGGTAGGTTTGCCAGAGAAAATTATGCATGTGACTTTGCCGGAGATCATGTCGCGTATGCAGCATGACAAAAAGTTTAAAGGCAAAACCAACCGGTTTGTTTTGGCCACCGGCATTGGTAGCGTTAAGATCGTCGAAGGTGTCGATCCTCTTTTGATTCAAATGGCCATTGAAGCTTGTATGTGAGAATCAGTGGACCCGCAGTTCCCGCGTTTCTTCCGTCCTGGAATTCTTCAAATCGACTTGATCCAAAGAAATATTGGTAATTTCCCAACCATCGATAATAGCTCCTGCTTCATAAATTTCATTGTTGATCAAGGCCACAGGCCCTTGGTCCATCATGATGATTCCGTTTAAGTCCATGTCCGACGAGGAGCGAGGCTTGGGGGTCTCTTTGCGAGGTGTTGCTGGCGCGGGAATGAAGGAAGTCTGAATCGCGGTGATCGGATTTTGCGGAGCCGCGGCTCGATGTGCAGATACAGCAGGCCGTGAGTTAGAAAATTGACTTGTCAGATACAAAATCGAACCGATCAAAATCGCACAAATCAAAAAACATAGAGTGACAATGGTTTT
This sequence comes from Candidatus Omnitrophota bacterium, assembly GCA_024653845.1. Lineage (GTDB taxonomy): Bacteria > Omnitrophota > Gorgyraeia > Zapsychrales > JANLHA01 > JANLHA01. Next base: position 3,696 of record JANLHA010000263.1, read on the forward strand.
ATCGCGTCCGCTGGCAACTTCAATTGATTCATTCTGAACAGAATGCCCTTCAGAAGAGCTTTGAATCAAAGGAGCAGGAATGAATTCCTCTTTAGGTGTTTCGGGGACACCATAAGTTGCGGGAGTTGGGGGAGATGGTTCCGTGGGCAAAGAAGGTGTCGTATTTTGAGGTTCCTGAGGCTTGGGGGGCGGAGGAACTTTTTTATCCAAATTGGCTTGAACTTTCTTAAGGGCGTCGTTGATGATACTCATTTTTGCATCTCCTGTACACATTGATCAACAACATCTTTATCAATGGTTTTGGTTTCTTGAACATATCCAGAAAGAAGGGCACGATCACAAAGGATATTGATCAGCCTTGGAGTTCCTTGAGAATGTCGATAAATAGTTTCGATGGCATGCGGCGTGAAAGCAACAGGCAGATGCCCGTTGGTGGCGCGACAAGCAATTTTGATGCGATGATGAACATAATTTCCCACTTCATCGCGATGAAGTGGCAGCATATGAAAACGGACCGTGATGCGCTGGTTGAGTTGTCTCAGAGATGGAAGCTGTAGCTTGGCCAGTAGTTCGGGCTGCCCGACAAGAACAATTTGCAAGAGTTTGGCTTTTTCCGTCTCGAGATTGGAAAGAAGTCGAATCTGTTCAAGTTGCCGGACGCCCAAGTTCTGGGCCTCGTCGATAATCAGAACAACATTGTGCCCTTGGCTGGATTCGTGGATTAAAAATTCATTGAGGGCATTGACCAACTCCAGTTTATTTTTGAATTTTCCTTCAATTCCCAAATCCTTGATGATCAGTTGTAAAAGCTGGCTGTCCGAGAAATAGGGGTTTAAGATCAAAGCACTTTTGATTTTGGGATCCAGACGAGTGAGGAGTGTGCGGCAAAGAGTGGTTTTGCCAGTGCCAATTTCACCGGTGATAACCACAATGCCCTTGCGATGTTCAATGGCGTAGATCAAATGGGAAAAAGCTTCGACGTGTCGAGTGCTGGAGAAAAAGAATTCAGGATCAGAGGTCACATTGAACGGCTCTTCATGAAAGCCGTAAAAAGTTTTGTACATGGGCTTCATTATATCACAGTCACTCATTGAGAAAACAGTTGATTCTTTTTCCTCTTTGGTTTACTGTAATTTCTTCATGGGACTTTTACGTGTCATTTTAGCATTGGCCGTTGTTGCAACCCACGCCTCCCCGATTCTTCCTTTTGACATCATTTCTGGAAGTCTTGCTGTTGAAGCCTTCTACATCATTTCTGGCTTTTATATGGCGCTCATTTTAAATGAGAAGTACTCTCATTCCTATTGGTTATTTATTACAAATCGTATTCTTCGAATCTATCCTCTCTATCTTTTGGTCGCAGGCCTTACGGTTATTTTCTACATCATTGTTTTTCTGGCTCATCCTAATGCTCATCAGATATTTGCACCCTTTGCAGAGTATGCATCTCAAGGCGGATGGATTTTTTTGATATTGCTTTTTTCCAATATTTTTATTCTCGGGTTAGACGTTTTGATATTCCTAAAGGGATCTGATATCGCCGTGTGTTTTCTTGTTCCTCAAGCGTGGACTCTTAGCTTGGAAATGATGTTTTATTTCATAGCTCCTTTTCTCGTCAGGTTGAAAATGATTCATCTTGCATTTCTTTTAGCAATCAGTCTTTTGTTGCGTCTTTTTCTGGTGAATCGAGGATTTGATCAAGATCCTTGGAGATATTATTTTTTCCCAACGGAACTGGCATTTTTTATCCTTGGTATCTTTTCTTATAAGATTTATCAGCAAATCCAAAATCGACACATCCCCTTCATGATCAATATGTCCATTTTTATTCTTGTTGTTGCAGCAACAATTTTCTTAGCGGTCCTCAAATTTTCAATTCTTGCCAAATCAATCGTTTATTTCCTCCTTTTTTCGGGAGGCTTGCCTTTTGTTTTTTATCTAACAAGGCATCATCGATTTGATCGTTGGATTGGAGAATTCTCTTATACCATCTACCTCACTCACGTTTTAGTCATTATGGTGTTAGATGGATTTTTAAAAGTCTTGAAGAGTGGAGACCCTTTTTATAGTTGGTGGGTGATTTTGGGGTCTTTCTCTTTATCTTTTA
>JANLHA010000266.1 GCA_024653845.1 Candidatus Omnitrophota bacterium
AACTGAGATTGGTGCTTTCTTGCGGCTGGATGATTTGCAGCCAGGATATGCTTTGGGGCAGATTGATCGCGCAATCATCATGAGCGCGAATCAGGTCAATGCCCGGATCATTATTCCGGTAACGACGTATGAAAACGTCATTCATGGTCAGAAAGTGGACTATATTCTTTATGCTAACAATTATGATGGAATCGATGAGGAGCATCCAGTCATCGAACGATTTAATTCCGTTGATCAGGCTTTGGCGGTCTTTCGTGAAGGGACTGTCATGAGCAAGGGGACCACAACTTCGACGGGGTTGGTGCATTCTTATTTTGCGAATATTTTTGGACCGCCACAGTATAAAGAGCTTCATGAACCGCTGGCCAAGAAATACTTCCAGGCATTCTTTGATCACGGGGTGTATGTCGGACAAATTCGTACCCGCTTAGGGCTCGCTGGATGGGAACGAAAAGGTCCGGAGATGGCGGCGAAGGAATTATTGAAGCTTCTTAGCTAGTGGGTGTACAATAACTCCGGATTTCAGAAGTTAACCGATTTATAACCGATAACAGGGAGGGTGGGATGAGAAAAGTCGCCTCTTCTATATATGTTGTGGCCTTATGTGCCTTGATGTCGATTTCGGCAATGAGTCTTTCGGGTTGTTTTGCTCTTCTGGCTGGAACGGCCGGAGGCGCTGGAACCGCTGTTTGGCTTTCCAATAAATTAGTCCAAGAGGTTAATGCTCCGATGGATCGAAGCATTTCTGCAGTACGAGCCGCTTTGAAATCTCTCAAGCTTGAGGTCACCAAAGAAACTCAGGCGGAAGATGTTGCTCAGGTCAAAAGTGAATATTATGACGGAAAGAATATCTGGATTGATATTCGGAAGGTCACTGCGAGCAAATCTAAGATTGAAGTGAGGGTCGGCTTGACTGGTGACGAAATTGCAGCCCGAAAAGTCTTGGATGCCATTCTCAAAAGGCTTTAATCGAGTGGCCCCCTTAGCTTAACGGATAAAGCACAAGCCTCCGGAGCTTGGGATGGAGGTTCGATTCCCCCAGGGGGCGCGGATTATCAACCATGTGGCTTTATCTTGCGTTCATCGTTGCGTTTTTTACATCTCTTCAAGATATCTTAAGCAAACGTCTTTTACGAGACGTTCCTGCCACGGTCGTCACGTGGGGTTGGTGGTTTTTTTCTCTCCCATTTTTATTGCCTTTTGTTTTCACTCAAGATTTACCTCCATTGCATCCTCATTTCTGGTGGCTGGTCATCATCTGCACGATTCTTTTAACCGCCGCGGTTTCCTGTTATATCCGTGCGATTCGCGAGTCAGACCTTTCCTTGACCATTCCTTTGATGACGTTCACACCGTTATTTTTATTAATCACATCTCCTCTGATTCTCAAAGAAGTCCCGAGCCGTCAAGGTTTGGTTGGAGTCATTTTGATTGTGGTGGGGTCGTACATTTTATTTTTTCAGAATTTCCAAAAAGGAGGATGGACAACGCCTTTTAGGAATGTCATTAAAGACAAAGGCGCGCGGTATATGCTCGCGGTCGCCTTCATTTATAGCATCAGCGGCAATTTGGATAAGGTGGGTGTGATCTGGTCATCGCCTTGGATGTGGATTGTTGTCATCAGTGCAACGTTGAGTTTATCTTTGCTATTTGTCATGTTTTATCGTCGAGAAACAATTTTTCCATATCTTCGTTCTCATGGGTTACTTTTCCTGGCCGTTGGATTTTTTAATGCGGCGGCTCTCGGTGTTCAGATGCAAATCATCGAGATGACCCAAGTGCCATATCTGATTGCCATCAAGCGTACTAGTGTGATCATTACGGCTTTGTATGGAATATTTTTTCTTAAAGAAAAAGATTTCTTTCGACGGATGATTGGGATTATGATTATGGTGGTTGGTGTGTTCTTTATCATGTTTTTAGAATAAAAAAAGACTTCAAGGAGGGAACTATGAAATTTAAAATATCGATTCTTTCGACTATATATTCTTTGTTTTGGATTGCGAATGCCCATGCGTTGCAAGGAGCGGAGGGAGAGACCACTACTCAAGACGCTAACGTTCACCATCTCGTCGAGGTGGCTTCAGAATTCATTGTGAAATACAGTTTGCAAGCGATTGGTGGAATCATCGTTTTGATTCTTGGTTGGGTCGTGGCCAGCTACATGGCCAACTGGGTCGCTAATGTTATTAAGAAAAAGCATGTTGATGTTACCGTCGCCAAATTTTTAATTGGTGGGACAAAACTTTTGATCATGTCCTTCGCGGGAATTGTGGCGTTGAGCAAGTTTGGGATCGAGATCGCCCCTTTGATTGCCGGAATCAGCGTCGCCGGCATCGGATTGAGTTTTGCATTGCAAGGCCCATTGTCCAATTTTGCGTCGGGTGCCACGTTGATTTTTACCAAACCGTTTAAAGTGGGGGACCTCATTGAGGTTGTAGGTGTTGCGGGTGAAGTGACGGATATGAAGCTTTCTCGAACCGATTTGAAAACACTCGATGGGAACAGTATTGTGATTCCGAATAAGCATATCATTGGAGAGATTGTTCATAATTCTTCCTATTTTAAACGTATTGATTTGAAAGTGGGGGTCAGTTACAGTTCAGACATTCCCGCGGTGATTGATTTGGTGACGCAGGTTGTGAAGAACGATCCTCGTATCTCGACGGAACGAGAGCCCAAGGTTGGGATTTCCGAATTTGCGGATTCGAGTATTGAAATTTACGCCCGGGCATGGTGCAAGCAGAACGAGTATTGGGATCTTTTATTTTCGTTGAATCAGAAGGTTTGGGCTGAGTTTAAAAGTCGTGGAATTCAAATTCCATTTCCGCAGAGGGATGTGCATGTTTATAAGGAAGAAAATAAGGCTTAAGGGAATTTTATGAAAGTTATCCTTATCGAAGAATGCGGTGGACCTGACAAATTGAAGTTTATTGATCTTCCGATCCCAGAGCCCGGCGAGGCCGAAGTTTTGATTCGCGTTCATGCTGTAGGAGTCAATCCCGTCGACTGGAAAATCCGCGAAGGGTTGCTCAAGGATCGTGTGCCTTATCAATTCCCGATCATTTTGGGTTGGGACATGAGTGGTGTGATCGTCAAGCGTGGTCATGCGGCCCGACGATTTCAAGAAGGTGATGAGGTCTATGGATATTGTCGACGCCCGGTCATTCAAAAAGGGACGTATGCCGAATACATCGCGATCCCCGAAAGTTATGTCACGCAGAAGCCTCGAAATTTATCGTTTGAAGAAGCGGCAGCTGTTCCTTTAACATCGTTGACGGCATATCAGTCGGTCCTTGATGCGGGACAATTGCAAAAAGGGCAAACGCTCGTCGTGGTTGGTGCATCCGGCGGTGTTGGATCCATGGCGGTGCAGTTGGGAAAAATCGTTGGAGCCCGAGTTGTGGCCTTGGCGAGTCCTCGCAATCATGATTATTTGAAAAGTTTGGGTGCGGATGTGACTTTGGATTATCAGGGAAATTTTCGTGACTGCGTGCGAGCTCAATGTCCCGATGGTGCGGATGTTGTTTTTGCCTGTGCCGGGGGTGATTCTCTGATTCAAGCTTACGATTGCGTTGAAAAGGGAGGACGGCTTTTGACAATTGTTGAGCCGGGAGATCCTCTTCTGGCCCAACAAAAAGGCGTTCATCTTCATTATATTTTTGTTGAACCGAATGCGTCTCAATTGGAGTATATCGCTGAGTTGATTGAGGCCCAACAATTGAAGGTTCATGTCAGTGAAATCTATTCTTTTCAAGATGTCTTCAAAGCTCACGAAAATATCGAGACTGCTCATACCCAGGGGAAAATTGTTTTGAAGATCGCTTGAGTTGAAATCCGCCCACATGTGTGGTAATGTGTTCTCGAGGTGCCACACATGTCGAATCCCCAAAATTTTAGAAATTCCAAAGAAAGTCCCCATCGCGGAGCGGATTGGAATCCGCAAAATCGCTTTGACAAAATTGTTGTCGAGCCTGATCCCGATTGCGAAGAGGCTCCAAATCTTCCACTCCAGACAGAATATTTCAAAGACACCACCCGTCGAATCATCAGCTACAACGACAGCCCTGACATTGGATTTCGGGCGAGTCTCAATCCCTATCGCGGCTGCGAGCATGGATGTATTTATTGTCTATCCGGCGAAACGCCAATTCTTATGGCTGATGGTAGGACAAAATCTCTTGAGAATATCCAGCCAGGCGATGAAATTTACGGGACGGTCCGTCAAGGTTGGTACCGTCGTTACGTTAAGACAAAAGTTTTGGCCCATTGGCAAGTTATTAAGCCTGCTTATCGCATTGTTCTTCAAGATGGAACGGAGTTAATTGCCGGAGCGGACCATCGTTTTTTGACGGAACGAGGATGGAAGTTTGTAACAGGAGAAGGGCGACCCCATTTGACCATCAATAATAAGTTGACGGGGGTAGGACAGTTTGCGAAGCCGCCTGTGGCAAATCGAGAATATCAAAAAGGTTATCTTTGTGGGATGATTCGAGGAGATGCCTTGCTGGCTTTTTACGAATATCAACGCGAGGGCCGCGTGCATGGAAATCAATACCAGTTCCGTTTAGCACTTATTGATATGGAAGGTCTTCAACGGGTTCGTGCTTATCTCTTGGAAGATGAGATTGTCGTGCGTCAATTTATTTTTCAAAAAGCTATTGGCTTAAGAAAAACTGTGCATGCCATCGCTACTCATGCCCGTAGGCATGTAGAGTATATAGATGCAATGATTGCATGGTCACCGTGTCATTCGCTTGATTGGTGCAAGGGATTTTTAGCAGGGATTTTTGACACAGAAGGTGGTTATAACGATGGTGTCTTACGCATTGCTAACAAAGATTTAGAAATTATTAGCTATATTAGGCGTTGTTTAGAGCTTTTTAACTTTGCTTTTGCTATTGAGGATTACGGCTCCAATGGAGTGAAATATGTAAGGATATTGGGAGGGTTAAAAGAATATTTACGATTTTTCCATGTGGTTGGGCCTAGTATCTCACGAAAAATGAATATTGAAGGACAAGCCATCAAAAGTAATGCCCAATTAGGTGTAGTCTCTATCGAACCTGTCGGAGTTCAAAAACTTTTTGATATCACAACGGGAACCGAAGATTTTATCGCCAATGGCGTTGTGAGCCATAATTGTTACGCTCGCCCGACGCACGAATACTTTGGTCTCTCCGCTGGGCTGGATTTTGAATCGAAGATTTTTGCCAAAGAAGATGCGGCAAAGCTGCTGCGTAAGGAATTGTCTCGTCCGAAGTGGGAGCCCCAGACGATTGTCATGAGTGGGGTGACCGATCCTTATCAGCCCGTCGAGCGGAAGCTCGGAATCACTCGGCAGTGTTTGGAAGTCTTGAATGATTTTCGCAATCCCGTCGCGATCATTACGAAGAATCATCTTGTCGCACGCGATAAAGATATTTATAGCGAAATGGCCAAGTGGCAAGGATGCATGGTCAATATCAGTGTGACGAGTCTTCGACGAGAAATTGCACGGGTGATGGAGCCGCGGGCGTCGATTCCTGAGCAGCGGCTCAAAGCGATCGAAGACTTAACCAAGGCCGGTGTACCGGTCAACACCATGGTTGCCCCGATTATTCCCGGGCTTAACGACGAGGAAATCCCCACTATCTTGAAGGCCGTCGCTGCAGCAGGAGCGAAAGGAGCGAGTTTTGTGATTTTGCGTCTGCCCTGGGCGGTCAAAGATCTTTTTGAAAAATGGGCCGAGACGCATTTCCCTGAGCGTAAGGATAAAATCCTCAACCGTCTGCGAGAACTGCGCGGCGGCAAGCTCTATAACGCCGAGTGGGGGACACGCATGCGCGGAGAAGGCAAGAGGGTGGAGATGATCGAACAGTTATTTGAGCTCAGCGCCCGGCGAGAGGGACTCAACCGCAAACGAATATCTCTCTCGACGGCCCAATTTCGTTCCCTGCCCCAACCTAACCAGCTCATCCTCCCTTTTTAAGGAATTTTCTCTCGCCCTGTTTTTGTAAGAGTTAATATTATATACTTGAAATAGTTTCCAACTTTCGATAGTCATAACGTACTTTAACTATGAAAAATTTAAGAAAGATTTTATCCATTGGGATTGTCCTGAGTTTTCTCTTGCAAACGGTCGTCCCTTCCA
>JANLHA010000267.1 GCA_024653845.1 Candidatus Omnitrophota bacterium
ACCTTCCATAAAGCCCCACCCGACGCTGTCAAATAAACCGATTGCAAATCTCGACGATTCTGGCCTTCCAAACATTGAAAGATGGCACTCTGCTCACTATCGACAGGAATGATTTTGGCCTTATGCGTTTTTGCAGCCCTCATCAAAATGTCACCCGCCATCACCAAAGCTTCTTTATTCGCCGGGGCAACGGTTTTTCCAGCGCGCACAGCGGCCAAAAAAGGCTGCAAAGCCCCACTCCCCGTCATTCCAATCACCACAAGATCAACCGATGCCAACGTCACCAACTGACAAAGATCGGACTCGACACTTAAAATCTTGACTTTCTTTCCCTGGACCCGTCGACGAAAATCTGCAATGCAAGGCTCTGAAACTGCGATATATTTCGGAAGAAACTTTTGAACCTGTGCTTCTAAAAGCTTTAAATTGTTGTAAGCACTCAGTCCGACCACTTGAAATCGATCGGGATACCTTGAAACCACATCAAGCGTGTTAACACCAATAGATCCCGTTGACCCCAAAATGACAAGATGAGTTTTGCGCATACTTTCGACTTAAAAATCCTTACCCTAAAACCGAACTCATATACAGATAAAATGCCGGGCCCGCAAAAAGCAAACTGTCGATCACGTCCAAGATTCCGCCCATCCCAGGAAGCAATTTGCCGGAATCTTTCACATGACAATCACGTTTGATCAAAGATTCGGAAAGATCTCCGATCTGACCGATTCCACCAAAAAACGCCCCCATGGCGGCCACATGCCAAAGAGGGAAATTCAACGATTCGGGTAAGAATGAACGCGCCAAAAGGGCCGCAGCAATGCTAAATCCAAAACTTCCCAAACTGCCTTCGATCGATTTGTTAGGACTCACTCGAGGGAATAACGGATGCTTGCCAAGCCAACTTCCTATCAAAAGAGCACCAATATCTCCGCACTTCGTCACCAAAAGGATAAAATACAAAAGCTTAACACCTTCAATTCCTGGCAACAAAAACCTGATCTTAATTAAAAAACTGAATAACCAGGACACGTAGAAAACACCAAACATCGTCGTAGAAATCCCGACAATGGCATTACTATTATCTTTTCTAGCAAATTGTAAAATCAAAACCGTCAAGAAAGCCAAAACAATAAAAAGCAATTCCCAATTTCGGGTGAGTTCAAATCCACCGTGAATCGAAAGAGGAATTAAGGCCCCAATGAGAATCCCCGTATATCCGTAAACCGGAATCCCCTTCTTCTTGATCATGTAGAAAAATTCGTAAAGCCCACCAATGGTCAAGAGCAAAATGAGCGCCAAAGCACTCCAATCGTAAATGACAGCGATGGTTGTCAGAAAAATGATAACCACAGAACTGAAGATACGACCTTTTGACATTTAGCATCCTCTACATTTCTTGATCAAGAAGCTGAAACCTTACCGTATCGACGCTGACGAGACTGATATTCTAGCAAAGCCTTTTTGAATTCTTCGTGGTCGAAATCAGGCCAATACGTTTGTGTAAAATAAAACTCTGCATATGAAAGCTGCCACAATAAAAAATTACTAATTCGCTGCTCTCCAGATGTTCGGATCAACAAATCAGGATCAGGAAGACCTGCAGTG
>JANLHA010000269.1 GCA_024653845.1 Candidatus Omnitrophota bacterium
AACCAGGTTTTCTTCAACGGTCAAGCTTCTCCAAATGTGACACCGATCGATCCATATGCCGTTTCGGCTGAAGTCCCGCCGTCTCAAAACGGTGATGGGTCCGTCGACATTCGAGTCGTCACGCCGTGGAATGAGACGACAAAATCCGGAATTTTTGAATATTATTCCGCCAATCGTTTGCCGACGATTGAGAATGTTGGGGATAAACAAGCCGCAGAGGAAAAGGCGTTGCAATTCACCCTCCGCGCTACGGATCCCGACGGTGATCCGCTCACATTGACGGCTCTGCTCGCTGATGGTCAAGCACTCAATACAATCGGTGCGGCTTTCGTCGACAATCATGATGGAACGGGCGCCTTTTCATGGACGCCAGCCTTCGGCCAAGCCGGGCTCAATCCTGTGGTTATTTTTCGAGCCACCGATCCCGATGGAGCCGAAGAGGGCGAAGTGATCACCATCACCGTCAATACCCGTGGTGTTGTTGCAACGTGGCGCGATCTCGTCGGAGCTCAAGCCCAAGGCAATACGGTTACCAAAACCGCAGCCAACGGCTGGGGAAATTCCGGCGCGTTTTCCGTCGAGGGATTCTCGGGAAATGGCGGAATCGAGTTCGTCGCTGCTGAAGCAAATACCATCCGTGTTGCAGGACTCTCGACACTCAATCGTAATGCTGATTATCGCACCATCGATTTTGGAATCGCCCTTTGGAATGACGGGACATTCCGAGTTTACGAAGGAGGCGTTTTGCGCGGCAACTTCGGCAATTATGTCGTTGGAGACCGCTTTTTCGTAGAGCGCAGTGGTAATCAAATTGCGTATAAGAAAAATAATCAGGTCTTCTTTCGCAGTGCGCGTCAAACAGCTGTTGATCTTTGGGCCGATGTGGCCATTTCAACCCAAGGAGGAACGATCAGCAATGCCAAATGGGTTGGGGTGACAAAGAAAAGTCCAGCGTTGGTCGACGATCTAAGAGCTTTGCCCATCGACGCTGGCGGTGCAGTACAGCTCATTTGGCGAGAGTCGGCCAACAATCTTGCAGCGATCACTCACTATACAGTTTACTATGGAACTGTTGCCAGCGGTCAGTTTGGCAATAAGCTGTCTGATGATGCTGTCCCTGGCGCGATCATTCAGGGATTGCAAAATGGCCAGGCGTATCAGTTTAGAGTCACCGCAACGAATCAGAGAGGTGATTCATTCGTTTCAAATGTTGTACGCCGTACGCCCAATCGTGTCCTGCTTGTTAATGTTCAGTGGATTGACTTGGTTGGTGTAAATGTTGTTAACGGAAACACCATCGTTAAAACCAAGGTCAGTGGATGGGCCAATAGTGGTGCTGCATCTGTTCAGCACATTGCTGCTGACGGGGGAGTTGAATTCTTGGCCAGTAAAAATAATACCACGAGAATCTGCGGCCTTTCCTCGCGTAATGCGGACGCCAATTATCTGACCGTGGATTATGGTATTATGTTGATGAACAACAGAGCGATCAAAATTTATGAACGGGGAGTTGATAAAGGAACGTTCGGCCAATACGCTATTGGCGATGTGTTTGTCGTCGACCGTACGGCCGATACAATTGTTTATAAAAAGAATGGTCAGATCCTTTATCGTAGTGAACGTGCTAGTGCAGGAGAATTGCTGGTTGACGCTGCGATCAATACTCAAGGAGGAGAGGTTGCGAGAGTGAGACTTAGAGGTTTCTAAAAGAAGACAATGAGTTAAAAAATTCCCCGCTCGTCGCTCTAAATTATGAGCCATGGGCGGGGATTTTTTATTAAATAGTTTCTCTAAAAGGAAGCATTATCTTAAATGTTGTTCCCTTCCCCATTTCGCTGCTTACGCGAATTTTTCCGCCATGGTCATCGATGATGCTTTGGGTCACACTCAACCCTAACCCGGTGCCTTTTTCTTTTTTGCTAAAAAATGGTTCAAAAATATGAGGGAGATCTTTTTTATCGATTCCTGAGCCCGTGTCAGAGATTTGAATCTCAATATATTTTTCTATAAGGAAAATTTTAACCGCTAATATTCCACCATTTGTCATGGCTTGAATGGCGTTGACGCAAAGATTGAGGATCGCTTGGCGGATTTTAGACGGATCGGCATGAATCCATAGTGACTCTGCCCCCCCCAATTTTTATCGACCTTGATTTGATGCTTCAATAACTCGCTACTTAAGAATTCCAGCGTATCATCAATCAATTGGTTAATTTGGTTAATATCGATATTTTTCATCTCAAGAGGAGATGGTTTAGAAAAGTTTAAAAGTTGATTGACCAGATTGTCAATGCGATCAACTTCTGCTCCGACAATTTTAGAAAATTTTTCAAGAAACTCTTTGTTATCAAGTCGTTTGGGGAGTTGCTCGGTGAACGTTTTGATGGGTGTCAGAGGATTTTTGATTTCATGAGCCATGCCGCTGGCCAGAATAGCAATGGCTCTGAGTTTATCTGTCGAGGCCACTTCTCTTCGAAGCAGACGGTTTTCTTCGGCAATTTCAAATTGTGATCCTTTGAAAAAGATTTTATCAATGAACTTTTGGATTTTATTACGTAAAGGAAAGAATAGGAGCCCTAGAAGAAATGCGGTAAAAATGCTGGCCTTTGTCGATCGATAACCAAAGGTGCTTTGCATAAATTTTTCAACAATGATGACTGCTATCAAATACATGATCCAGAGTATCGCCAGTAAAATGGAATAAATGATGCTGCCCTTAATGACAACCTGCAAGTCGAGAAGACGATGCTTAAAAATGGCGTATGTCATGATGAGAGCATAGCCGCAGATTGTGAAATGCCAGACGGGATAAAGGGGAATGCCGTATGGAGGAACAAGGGTTGTCAGTCCGCCAGCCCATCCGAGAGCCATGCCCCAGAATAGATAAGAAGCTTGGGCTTTTGGCAAGCCTTCGCTCAGCTTGATGTGATTAAATAAAATATAAAAAGTATAAAAGGCTATAGAGCAAAGGAGGGTAGCCCAGATATTAAATAGCCATATGGCTTTGTGATAATAAAAGCTATCAAAAACATAAATGGTCGGATTTATAAACCAATCTGTAAAATAAATTAACGGAAGAAAAATAAGGCCTTGAAGATAGGTAAAGGCGAGTACTTTTTTATCTTTCACATTGCAGAAAGAGCAAATGAGATGATAGAAGACAATGGCTACAAAGGTGCCGGGAAGGTAGGTGAGTTTCCAATTGAAAATGGCTTCTTCAGGTGTTTTCGATATTCCCGCGAGAAATGTTCCAAATCCCCAAAGGGCAACAACGATGTTGAATGCTGACCAAATGCGTTGAGTGGGATTGCGGGCAAACCAAATGACGATGATGGCAAGGACAAAACAGAAAATGGATAAAGATAATCCAGCTAGGGCAAAGAGGTTCATGGTGTGCTGTATTTTATTTCATAAACTTTCTCGCCGCTTCGAGAATGTCTTCAGATTTAAAGGGTTTGGTGATGTATCCTGAGGCTCCCCGGTCGGTGGCTTCAGTCGCGGTTCCTACAGCTTTATATCCTGTCACCATGATCACGGGAACTTCGCTGCGGTGTTTTTTGATTTGAGTCAAGACATCGAGTCCATTGACTTTTGGCATTTTGATGTCAAGAAGTACAAGCCCAATGTTTTTGCTAGAATTCATAAGACAATCTAGGCATTGCTGGCTATCTTCCACCGCAATCAATGAGAATTCATCACCTAAAATCAGTTTGAGGGATTCGCGGATTCCAACTTCATCATCACAAATGAGAATTTTTTTGCTCACATTTCCTCCTTATAAAGCCACTGGAGTGTTCACCAAGATGGCTTTAGCTGTTCCTTTGCCGGTATTTTTAAAATGATGTCTAAGGGATGCATCAAAATAGAGCGTTTGATGCCGTTTGAGACGATGCGTTTTTTCTCCGATGAAAGCCGTGATTTCGCCCTCAAGGATAAACATGAATTTTTCTGCGCCCACAGCATTTTCTTCAGGTGTGGTGATGCCATGTTCATCAATCCTTAGGATGATAGGTAGCATTTTTTTATTGGTCACGCGATTGGCCAAAATTTCGTAATAGGCTTTATCGTTGTAAGTGAAGGACTCGTTATCGGTGTCTTGAATGGCGTTCCCTAATGGGGAAGAGGAGGTGTGGCTAAGATTTTTATAAAGCTCCGTGACATCGATGCCAAAAACCTTGGCAATGTTTAGGTGAGATTCCAGCGTGCCTGTCATTTTCAAATTTTCAATGCGGCTCAACGTTGCAATTTGAATTCCGCTTTTCTGAGCCAATTCGGACAAGGTCAGTTGGTGTTTTTTTCGCAATTCTCGAATTCGTTTTCCGATAAGCATAGGGGTAAGGATCAAATAGTAATGGTTAATTCTATAAAGTAAATTTATCACCTCATTGATCTTTAGTCAAATTAATTTTTATTCATCGAAACAATTTTTAAATTAAACGCCACATTAAACTCATAAAATATTGTTATTTAATGATTTAAACAATATCAATTATTTTGATAAAAAATCAAAATAATTGTTGACAAAAAATCAAAAACATCATAAACTAAGTTCGTCATGAAAAAGAAGTCCAAACCAAAGGAGCAAAAATTGGATTGTCAAAAATCGATCCCCAATGCAAAGCATCCCCAAAAAAATTCTTCGTTACCGTTCTTAACACCGGAAAACACCATTGCCATGTACACGATCCTCGCCATTTTGGTCCGTATGAAAAAGCAGTTAGGAATTGAGGCGATGATGGAGTACATGAACAGCTACTTGGGAACGATCGAAGAATACAACCCCCGGCTTAAAGAGGCCATCCAAGAGGCCTTATCGTTAATCAACATTGAGAAAATGTATTGTGATGCGATTCCGGGAAAGAAAGATAAAACGGGTTAGGGTCATAGCTACTCTATTATGTAGCCTGCTGGCAGGACTGGATCTTGTCAGTACCCATGCTTCTTCAACAGAATGGACTGAGCGTTCTTTTGGGATTACCGAACCTCAGATCAATTGCATCGCAGTTCATCCCAACTCTCCTCAGATGATTTTCGTCGGCACTCCGCAGGCACTTTATCGATCTAACAATCAAGGCGAATCCTTCCAGCTTTTCTTTAAAACGCAAAGCAGTCATCCCACGATCAATGCCATTGTTTTTGATGAGGCTCAACCGTCGACCATCATGGTTGCAACGGATTCAGGAGTCTTTATCAGCGAAGACAAGGGGCAGACATGGCAATCCATTTATCAGCCCAAGGATGCTAATTCTCGTCGCTGTCTTGCGGTAATCAAAATTGATAAGGACTTCTATATTGCAACGGCGGTGGGATTATTTTATCGCCGCGGCAAAAGTTCAACGTGGCATAAAGCCAGTGGAATTTTGGGCCAGCAGAGTATAAATCATTTGGTCAAAGACTCGACTTACCTCTATATAAGTACAACCAACGAATTGTATCGTTGGAAAATTGAAAGTTCCATTAAAGGAAAGAAAAACAAAGAAACATTTTCTGTTGAGGAGATTTTTCATCTCGGTGGACGAGGGGAGTCGGTTGCTATTGAAGAAAATACAAGAGAAGCAAATGAGGCCATGGAAGCGACCGACCAAATCAAGGATTTAGCTTTGGGGTATGGAGGAAATGGCGCCCAGATGCCGAATGCAATTTATTTAGCTACAGATAAAGGAATTATTTATAGCCAGGACCACGGAAAAACTTGGCAGAGTATGCCTTCCGACGGGTTACCGAATGAACATGTGACGAGTTTGACAGTTCTCCCGAATCAGGAAATTTTCGTGGCAACGCAGAAGGGTGTTTATTTGTTCAAAGAGAATCATTGGGAATCTATTTATCAAGGAATCCCTACGTTGAAGATTTTTGATGTGACGCATGATGGGCGCAGTTATGTTTATGCCGGCACGGACCACGGAGTTTTTGCTTTAAAGCGAGAAAGCGCAAGTCTTCAAGAGAGTGAACAGAAGAATGAAGCACTCAACACGGCCGCAGCTATAGACTCTCAGCCGGATCCTACGATTCGAGAGGTCCAACAGTGGGCCATTGATTATGCTGAGGTGCATCCGAACAAAATCAGGGAATGGCGTAGGGCCGCTAAACTCAAGGCGATTCTTCCGACGGTGTCCGCCGGTTATGATCGAAATGGAACAGAGCTTTATCATTGGGATTCTGGAGCTAATCCTGACGAATTGCTCAAGGGAAAGACGTATAGCGACTGGGATATTTCGGTCTCTTGGGATTTGGGAGAATTGATTTGGAATAATGATCAGACGAGCATCGATACACGATCAAAGCTGATGGTGGAGTTGCGGGAAGATGTTTTGGATCAGGTCACAAGGCTGTATTTCGAACGTCGACGGATTCAGATGGATTTAGCCATGCCTGATGAGATGGATACTAAAAAGTTGGCAGAAAAGAAAATGCGTTTGGAAGAATTGAGCGCTCATCTGGATGCTTTAACCGGCGGAGAATTTAGTTGCAGAATAGAGGAGAGGGCTCAAGTGTTGAGTCAGAACCACTGATGTAGGTAAAAGGGCGTTTGGATGACAAAAAACTGTCTTCCGGTTTAAGGGGGTAAATCGGGGGAAAAGACAGTTAAGGGGAAATAGGGGATCACCAAGCGCCCTTGATTATTAATTCCCTGATGCGAGGGAGTGCTGTTATAGATGAGTGAGTTTTTTGATCAAGAAGCAAAATGTTATTTTGTAAGAAGTTGGCCAAGCGAGAAAGTTCGACTGTTTTCAAAGTCATCAGATTATGCGTATTACTTGCGGGTCCTGAAAAAATATAAGGCTGAGTACAAATTAAAGATTTTTGCATTTTGCCTTATTCCGCAAGGAATTTATTTAATTCTCCAGCCTCGAGGATCCAAAGATTTATCAGATTTTTTAGAGAAAACAATGGATGCGTATTACTTGAGACTTGTCCAAGATGGCCAAGAGGTCAAATTTATAAGAAATATTGTTAAAGATACTCAAGACCTCGTGGATTGGATCAAATATTTGGAATTCATTCCTGTGAAGCATGAACTTGCTTTAAGTCCGTTGAGTTACCGCTGGAGCAGTTGCAGTTATCGTGTTCTGGGTGATCAAGGTGGTCTATTAGATAGCCGACCGCTCTTAACCTCAAGAAACCCTCCCTAAATATTCCCCGAAGAATCGTATCAATAAAATACCCCATCTAGAAGGAGATTGTTTATGCTTAAGGTCAAATTTTTTCTAGGAGTTGCTTTATTGTTTTTAGTAGGGATGCCAAGCACGGCGTCGGCTGTGATTCTGATCCATGAAATCCTTGCCGATCCACCGACGGGGATTTTAGGAGACGCGAATCGAGATGGGATCGCATCTTCCGCGAACGATGAATTCGTTGAGCTATTCAATTCGTCGCTGGGCGCGGTTGACATTTCAGGTTGGTCCATTAATGATGCGGTGCGGGAGCGGCACGTTTTTTTCGGAGGGACGTTGATCCAACCCCAATCTCTTTTGGTTGTATTTGGTGGCGGGGTGCCTGATCTTCCGGGGATTCCTTGGCAAGTGGCTTCCACAGGAACATTGAGTCTTAACAATTCCAATGAAACAGTGACATTGTTGGGATTGCATGACGAATTGATCGATCAGGTCTTTTTTGGAAGTGAGGGAGGGAATGATCAATCGCTGGTGCGCTCGCCGGAGGCTGGGAAGAATCTTTTTATTAAGCATATGCTTTTAGATAATGCTCAAGATCGACGCTATTCACCGGGAGAATTTATCAATCCACCTATTGTTGCAGCAGCTCAACCGCCAGCCACAGCCGCTGTTCCGGAGCCAGCGACGATCGGATACTTAACCATTGGCTTCATTTCTTATTATGCGGTTCGACGAAGAGAAAAAGGAGTGGTCTAGAAAATAAAATAGGCTACTTTCAAGAATATTAGTTCTAGAGAGTAGCCTATTTTTATTAATACAATAACGTAATCCCGCCCAAAATCATATCGCCCGTAATTCCTCCATTCCGAAGATCTCGTAAATCTAAATCAGAAACGTGAGTGCGACGGTATCCAAGACTCAATATTTTGTTGTCATCAACTTTGAATCGCACGCCACCGCCGCCCTGATCAAAGAAATTGAATCCCACTTTTTCTTGTTCATATGTTTCCGCGCCAAAATACATAGGACCTGCACCCAATTCTCCGTAGAGAGCCCAGCGTTGTGTCACAGGATAGGAATAATTAAAAAGGAAAACAAGCCCGCCGCCATAGGTTTGTTCAGGATCACGAAAGAAAGTAAAGAATGGTTCGACGACAAATTGAATCGTGCCTTTATGGTCTCCAAGATGGAGGAGATCATTCATTTTGTAACCCAAATCAACAAGGATCAAATCCATTTTGAGGTCGGTGTTTTTGTTGACGGGGCTTAGTTCGGCAAAATTATATCCATAACGCAAGCTGATTTCATCGGGGCGAAAAGGAGAAGTGGATTCGGGTGAGTCATCAGCGATAACGGCGCATGTTAAGATCAGGGCGGACAAGGACGTGAACATCAAGGTTTTAAAAAGTTTTTTCATAGGAGATCCTTTTTGAAGTGATCGTTAAAAAACTAAAGTGCTTTCATTATACAAAATAACATCCTATGTATTTAAATATTTTTGTTTTTTTTCTTCTCCATGATGACAACTGATGTCATAATGCCATTATTAATAAGCAGTTAAATGTTCTTTAACCATGCGAATCCAAGATGAGAATGTGGCAACCCGCGATTCTCTTTTTTAATTTTATGATGATAGGGGGTTTCCTTCTATCCGGCAGTTCCCTTTCCCTCGCCGAGCAGCTTCCTTCACAGGAATATGTCCGCAAGGCTGGTCTTCTTTATAATTTTGCAAGATTTATCGAATGGCCCCGTACAGCTTATCCTAACGAAGATGAATTTATCATTGGTGTTCTTGGAGAAGATCCTTTTAAAGAAGCTCTAGAGCCACTCACTGAAAAAATGATTGAGGGTCGTCAAATCAGGATTGAGCGATATCCCAGCATTGAGGACATTGATTTTTGTCAAATCCTCTACATCACTCCTTTAGCAGCGGATCAGATGAAAAAAGATTTTGACGTCCTTGCCTCGCGAAGTATTTTGACGGTGGGGGAGAGAAGTGATTTTGTTCAGTCTGGAGGAATGATCGGATTGGTTGAAAAAGATGGCGAGATTCATTTTGAAATCAATGTGTCTTCGGCTGAGGCTGCGCATTTGAACATCAGTTCAAAGTTGCTCACCTTGGCCCAGAAAATTTGGTGACAATGACTCATTTGAAGAAAATATCGATCAAAACCAAATTGATTTTCATCATCATGACAACGGCGATCGCCACGTTGATCTTGACCTGCCTTGCTTTTGTCATCAACGAAACATTTATTTATCGACGACAAATTGTGGAAGATTTTTCTGTGCATGCCCAGGCCATTGGGGACAATGTGACGGCATCACTCCTTTTTAATGACAAAAAAGCGGCCAATGATATTCTTCAAGTTTTTCGAGATATCAAAAATATTGTGGCTGTACGATTATATGATGATAAGGG
>JANLHA010000272.1 GCA_024653845.1 Candidatus Omnitrophota bacterium
AAGAATGTTGCGGGGGAAGAGAAGTTTTCAATGGAAATTTTTCGTCATACATTTGCTCAGCGAATTTTACAGACACGAATTGCATGGATCCGATTTTATAAGTTGATGGGCTATAGCGATATCGCTATGGTGATGAGATATATGGAGAATTCTAGATGAATGGCAAAACAATCCTAAAGACGGTATCAACTTTTTTTGTTTTGGGCATGATGATCTTTTTGTTTATAAAGAACCAGATCCTTTTCGCAAAATTCAATATTGATGCTTTGTATCGATATGTGGAGGCTATGTATGTGATAGAAAATCGTCCGATTCGAGATTTGAAAGAGCTCCCAGATTTCGAATTGATTTCTCCGTCGAATGGATTTCGTCTTAAAGGTCAGAATTTACGTGATGGAGTTGAAAATGGCTATATCTATCATATGGAACTTCAAGAAGAAAATGGGTTAATTATTTCAGCTTCGCCGCGTTTCTCTTTTTTCCCTCAAGTGGAATTTGGTATGACGCCGGACGGAACACTGCATCTTAATACCAAAGCCGTAGACGCAACCGCGGATTCTTTCAAAGAAATTCAATCTTGGCCAATCACTCCTCGAATTGAAGATATTCGAACAGAAAAGTTGCCAGCCTATTTAAAGAAATCATAGAAAATCATAGAAAATCGATTTGGCTTATTTATGATTGTGTAATATGCTTTGCTCATCTCAAGGATGAGTAATGGATCAGTTATGTTTAAATATCTTCAAATGTTTTCTAAGAAATTTTCTTTTCTTTTGTCTGGCCCAGTCATTCTTTTTCTTTTAGCCCCGCCTATAGGGCTTAAGAATGTTGAAGCTCAATCTGTGGAGGCCCTTCCTCCGGCTGGTCATCCGATTTCTTTAAGCCAGCCGTTTGCCCCTGTTCTTCTTAAAGGAATCAAAGTTTTCCCCAATGAGCCTCTGCGTTTTGATTTTATCATGGATCGGGGGGATGTTTTGCTCGAAGGAAAACCCCTTGAAGAAGAATACATCAAGCTCATCAAGTATTTTTTAGCTTCCTTGACGGTGCCACAAGAAGACCTTTGGGTGAACCTTTCTCCGGATGAACCTGACCGAATCATTCCGCATGAGTTTGGCAAGACTTCAATGGGCCAAGAACTCCTCGTGCAAGATTATATTTTGAAACAGATCACCGCTTCCTTGATGAATCCGGAGGAGAAAATTGGTCAAGAGTTTTGGCAGAAAATTTATAAGGAAGCCCAACAACGATACGGGACGACTCAAATTCCTTTGAATACGTTTCATAAGGTTTGGATTGTTCCTCAAAGAGCACAAGTATATGAAAATGAAGCTGTGGCGGTTGTCACCAACGCTCATCTGAAAGTGATGTTGGAGAGTGATTATTGGAAGGAATTCAAAAAATCTAAAATACAAGAAAATGACGATCAGTTCACATCGGAAATTGTTCGCGAAATTATTCTTCCCGTGCTTGAGGAAGAGATCAATGAGGGCGAGCATTTTGCGCCTATTCGACAAATTTTTCATTCGCTGATTCTGGCAATCTGGTTTAAGGAAAATTTGAAAGAAAGCTTGTTGGGAAAAGTTTATGTGGGGCGGAATAAAGTTGGTGGAGTTGATAGCGAGGAAATTGCTGCTAAAGAAAAGGTTTATGAACAGTATCTGGATGCTTTTAAAAAAGGCGTCTACAATTTTATCAAAGAAGATTATGATCCCAAGACCCAGCAAGTTATTCCTCGACGGTATTTTTCGGGAGGTACATGGTTGGCAGAAACCAAGGTTGCAGGTGGCGGTCTCTTAGCGGATGCGAGGTTAGCCAGGCCCGAAGTGGTCCAGGCTTTTTTGTTTGAAAGGCATGATACTCGAAATCGTCAGATTGATAGGGTGTTAGAAGCCATTGCCGAGAAGGAATTGCCTGCCGCTGGGTATTCGCTTGAGAAGGTGGATGGCCGGTATCCTTTCTTGGAATTGGTTCGCACTCGGGGAGGCGAAGTTATTATTGACCGGTCGGCTTTAGGGCTAGGAGTTGAAGGTCAATTGATTCTTCGTGAAAGAAATGGCCGACTTGTCGTGATTCATCCGGATTTTGCCGGAATTGAACATGCAGGATTAGGAACGTTTGGTTTGAATATTTTTGCGGCGGATGAATTCATGGCGGCTCACGAAGAGGCCGAACAGACAAAATTGCTGGATGGCTTAGTGGAAATGAAAGTTATTTTTAGAGAAGATATTGGAACCCCTGAAGCTCGTCGAAAAGTGCGCGCGTATACTCATTGGGATGGACGGGAAGAAACTAAGAGTGTCATCCGCGATCGTCAGAATAGCCTTATCATCTTGCTCAATCATGCTCATGAGGCTGGACGTGAAGCGCAAGCGGTAAGAGGTGGAATTACGTATGTCCCTGGTCCTCAGCCAACGTTGCTTCTTCCAAATGAAGATCCCATTGGAAATTTTGAACTCACTGTTGCGGCGGAGGGGGCCGTAAAAATTGTTCGTGAGTTGACTCTTAGGGGCATGGATTCTCGTAAAGTTCTTCCGTTGAATGATGAAATTATCGTGAGGGTTCCTGATCGAAAAATGCG
>JANLHA010000279.1 GCA_024653845.1 Candidatus Omnitrophota bacterium
CGGAACCAGCCCACCCATGACTCGCTGCCGAGTCTTTTGTGGAGCATCAAACCAATCGTTCAGATCTGCTGCAATCAAAATGAACCGATCACCCTCAACTGCCCGCGAATCCTGCCATTGACGGGAGCTATAATATTTCCCCCGATAAAGATTACCCCATCGGAAATTCAACAGCGCTTCCTGGATGGCGTCGGGATCATAATCAATTCCCACTACACGGCGAGCGCCGAGGCGCAGGGCCACCAAGGCCGGGATACCAACGCCAACCCCATCGAACTCCACAACTTGTCCTTTCAATTGATTGCGGATTGCTAGCAAGGAGGCAATGACCGTCAGTGCATAAGGCGAATAGACATGAGGGTTTTCTAAGACAATGATTTGATTAAGATAAGCCTTAATCACCGCCGGATCAATTGTGACGTCTTTGCTCACAATCACTCGCGACCCCACGCGCAAATATCGGCTGGCTGCTTCTCCCACATCCATCACCGTCTCAAAACCCACCCCTTGATCCACCATGACAACGCCTCGTTCCACCGTCAAGTGGTTGTCTCTAATGATTCTTTCCTCGATGTCTTTCCAATTGCCCATTTCTAAAGTGACGTCGGCAACGGCAATTGTTTCTTTTCTCTTCGCAGAAATAGCTAAATAGACGTGATAAGGCGCCCCAGGATTTGCATAGAAAGGCCTCTCATGATGCATAGCAATGCTATTCTGAAAATGTCGGTCCCGCAACCAATGAGAATCTGCTCTTGCCCAAGAAATGCTTTGGGATGAATGTCGAGGATCAATTCTTTCAAAATACCGCCCCACGACCAATCCTGACAAATTCCGTCGATCAACCGTCAACTGCCACCTGAGGTTCACAGATAAAGGCACGTGTCGTGCAGTGCTAACAATCAAAATATCAACGGCAGCAGACATTCTCTGTCGTTCGAAAGAATAATTTCTGCTTCTTGACTGCCGAGCATCTTCATGAACCAAGACAAATTGTTCTTTGTTAACCGCGGCGGCCGAGAAATCATCGTCGGCCAAGAGAAGCTTCCCTTGATAACCAGCCCGCGCCAAAATCTTTTATGTTTCTTTCAAGACACTAAAGTTCTCATCAACAATAACCACCTGCCGGGCTCCTAAACGCAGCGCCACATGCGCCAAAAGACCTGATCCTTCGCCATCAATTTCCACCATCTGATCTTTCAAAGGATGCTCCAACATGCCGGCGATGACCGGAATCAATTCCTGACTTAAAGAGCCCCGTGTCGGGACAACAAAAATCTGGCGAAGAAGATAAGGAACAGTTTCTGGAGGGATGGGCAAAACTAAATCTTTAGTGACGAAGATTAATGACCCTATCCGTAGATATCGACCCTGCCCTTTTTCTGCCCGAACAACGTTGAAACCTTTTCCTGTCCCTAACAAGGCAACGCGACTGCTCAAGGAGATTAGACCATTGTGCTGCAAAATTACTTTTTCCAGCCAATGCAAATCCACATCGTCTTCTTTGACTTCAGAAGGTCGTTCGGTCAGCAATATCCTCTGCAAATCTTGATCCATTACAATTTCATAACCAGGTTCGTCAGAGACATAGATCATCAGATCAAAATCTTTTGAATTATTTCGCAAATGATGAATAGTTTTACGCAAGGCCTGGTCGTCATCGTCTCCCTCAAAATGGAAACGCTCATGTTCTCTCAAGATGATGCGTAAAAAGAAAAGCCATGTGGCTCGGAGGGATTCGTAATGAAAATAATTTTGTGGATCTTGGCCGCCGGAGAATTCAACCAATTTATCCAACACAAACAGATGTAAATAAAGCGTCTGACGATCCGACGAGACCGCCATGATTTTGTTGCCGGTATTTTTGAAATCGGATGTGACCACGACACGCTTGCCCTCCGGCTCCAATAAAGCATATAAATAAGAAGAAACGTTAGCTAACTCCTGGCTGGCTTTAACGCGCAAAGCCAGCCAGGCTTCTTGTTCGGCTGCTGTGCCAATCTTGGCCTTCATGGAGTCACTGAAAACAGCGTCGTTCAGAGTCACGGCAGCAGAACCCGAACCAGCAAGAACAACTTCCGCCTTGAAATCATCGGCGCGATACCGTCGGCGGGCGGCCAGCGTCGGTGCAAACGGGGCGGGAAGCGGTTCGGCATTTTGCCCGACGCGGGCGGCCTCGCGTCTTTGTTCAACGTCGGCGCGGATTTCTTTCAAATAGGTCAGAAGACCTTTACGGACAATCTTCACTCGATTGCCATCGGCGTCACTTTTAGTGACCATAAAATCATCCGGCCGTCCGGTAAGCCTGCAACACACCAGCCGATGAGTTCTCCTCCACATTATATAATCTGGTATCGCATACCCATAAAAAGCCTCCCTTGACGCATCCGCCTCACTGCTATAAATGATCACTGGGGTGTTGATTCCTGAATCTGGAGATTTGATCGCATCCAAAAATGTTCCCGCGCCAAATTGCGTGTCTGTTGGCCAATGGGCATCCAAAATAACCACATCAATAGGAAGCCCTAGCTGTTCATTCATCTGGAGAAACTTGATCAATGAATCCACAATTTCGCGATCTGTTCCCACGCTCGCATTGAAAAGGATTAATTCGTAGGGACCAATTTCTGAACGAATTTCCAAAATATCTTTAATCGGCTCCGCGAGATGATCATCAACCACCAGAATCCTCAGAGGAATGCCCTCTCCATCCGTCGATACAAGAAGAGAACCGTATTGATCGAGTGGGCCTTGAATTCTTGGGTCTTCATACTGCGCATCCACGATGATGGCACCAGATTTTTCGGTTATTTGGAAAACCGCGTTTCTCTCGCGAAGAGCCTGGGCATGGCCTACGGCCATGGCTGTTAACGCCTCTTGATCCGTCGAGATCAGAATCAACGATACTCTGTTGCCGCCATTGCCATTGAGATCCATCAGAATGCGACGCACTCCATCGGAAGTATAAACTCGCCGGACTTTTTGCGTTACATATGACTCCATCACATGCTGAGCTTCTCGGGCGGCGTTTTCTAAATGAGTTCTGCCATTGAGCTCGTGGATAAATACAAGAACCAAATTGTAAGCGGGGTTGGCAAGAATGAGCGTTTGGATGTAAACAGTGTGGGTGAGAGGATCATAATAGGCGCCGAAGGTAATATTTTTTGAATCAATCATGCGCAGCGTCGGGAGACCTTTGACAACATTCAGGTGATCTTGACCCAACACACGCATCGCTTCGTTACGCGCCGGCGTAAGCTGTTTCCCTTCGTTCCTTCGAGGTTTCCGCCCATGTCCTGCGGTTGCAATTTCGGCGAGAGTTTTTTCGATGGGATAATCGTTATACCCTCCGTCTTCGGTGATGGCCAGTTGTCCAACGACATCTGGCGCTTGCAGCGTCACCCGATTTTGCCGACGGGCAAATAAGAACATGGTCACAGTTTCTTTCGGCAGACGGATGCGAACCATGGTCCGGTATCCTTTTTGCGAGGAGGGCAGATATTCCATCTGGCCACCATTGGCCACAATCGTCTGGGACGCGTCACGCACTCCAACTTTCTGCGCACCCAAACGAGGATAACCTCTGGAGGCGGAAGAATTCGCCAGCACAATCCAGATCCCGTTCTCAAGACGTCGAGTATTTGCCCAATCCACTCCAATTCCATTATCAAGAATCTCTATCATCCATTCTTGGGGCGTTTCATAAACGCGCAAGAGGATCGCCCCTGTTTCTCTTGCTCGGGCATACGCATCGAAAGCATTTTTAAGAAGCTCTGCCAACACTTCGTCGGCATCATAAGATCCTCTTCCCAAAAGCCAAATCCATGTGAGCCCCGATTGAAGACTTCGGATCTTTGTTTCTGCACGAGAAAGATGGAAGAAGTCATATTCTTCCATCCGGAGTCTCTTAGCAAGCCGCAGCACAGCCCCCTCTTGAGGGATCGCTTCAGGAAGCAAAGATTCTTCAATGGCTTTCGGATCCAATCTGCTTTGCATGAGGCGATTGAATGCCCTCTCGATGACAATCAAGCCAATCAAAGTGCCAAGAGTTCTTCGGGTGGCTTCAAGAATTTGCGGATGCTGTATGAAATAAAGAATTGTCTGATCTTGTGCTTTTTCTTCGTCTGACCCTTGCGCATGAAACGCCTCATGCCCGTCGATCATCCCCTGAAAGAAGAGCTCGAAATCTCTCGCCGCTTCAAAATCTTCACGATGGATCCGTTCAACCATTTGATCAACATTGAAAAGATGAATGTAGAGTATTTGAGTGTTTTCATCAAATGCGGCGAGGGCCTTTTGGGTCAGGGAAGAATTTGAGGTAAGAATGATTTCTCGCACTTCGTCCACCGGCGGACCGCGGCGCAAATAGAAAGAAGCGAGAATCAATTGACGAATGGCGCGAATTTCTTCTTCTGTCAGCCGCCTGCCCAATTGATGCTCGACGCTAATCTCTAATCCACGGATAACCACTTTGCCTTGATAAATTGGTTTGCCTTCATATTCGGCGACGACGCTGGGGGCTAATCGATACGGCGCAGACAGCGGACCTGGCTTGTCAGATCCGTGAGCATCATCAGCTTCATCCTGAGACCCTTGTAAAACTGTGCGCTGCCTTAATGCTTCTTGTCGACGGAATTCCGCACTTTCGCTCATATAACGAACCATGCCACTGACCATTTCTCCATCGGAGACACCTTGTTTGATCGGGCCTTGGACTGCGACCGCGACACGACGACTGAATCTCTTAGATATTCTATAAAACACTGACAAACCAAGCAAGTAAACGAACCCTGATAACGCGATCACGTCGGCAACATTGGCATAGGCATAGAGCTCGCCGCCTTTTCGAATCGGAATGAAGTCAACAACAGGAAAAATATTTGTGAAAATTTGAGGTGTTGCTGAAAGAACAAGTCCGTAACCAATGGACACAGACAAAGCAAATCGTCCACCCTCTTTTCTGTACCATCTGAAGATGCTGAATAAAATCCAGAATGGAATCAACGCAGCAAATATTGTCACAAATTCATCACTAATCCTGGGCAATAGTTGCTGGGCGACGGCCTTGCGAGTCACTGAGATCGATTCAAAATGATGGAAAAATGTTGTGACCGAAAGGTGTTTGGTGATTTGGTCAATGACAGCACCAAGGCTAGCAATCAAAAGGATGGTTGTCACCAGGGTCCGTCGGAGAATCAGTCGCGGATCTTTTCCATGCTTAACATATCGATGAAGGATAACCATTAAGGTCGCCAGCATCGCAGATAAAACCATGCCATGAAACGTTCCTGCCTGAGTCATCTCAATCAAATCTTTTTCTACGCTATGGGAAGCAATCAAGTCGAAAGGCTCTGAAGCCATCGCCCAATTGCTAAAAAGCCCGGTAAAAATAGCCGCCACGATTTGCATCATCCGTCGCGCTGTGAACGATGGGCCTCGACGTAAATTCGGTCGACCTGATCCATTTCCTCCAGCCGGTCCTTGCCCTCCTCCTTGCGGCGATGGCGGCTGCGATCCTCCGTTACGGATGCGTCGAACGAGCTCAAGAAGTCCATTCTTCGTCAATCGGTTCTTTAAATCGGCGAGAAACGCTTGCAATCTGAAACGCTGAGATATTTGAGTGTGCCGTGTAAAATAAGTTTCAACGACCTTCCAGGCATCACGAACTTCAGGATCTTGATGGAACAAATCGTTCACCGATGGCGTTCCGGTTTCTAATCCTTGAAGGATATCTTGTTGAGGAGTAATCTCTTCGGGTTGTCGTGAACGCACAGGTGTAGACACTCGAGGGGCTGGACGCGGACTTGCAGGCGAAGACGGCGCTGAGCTGGATGAAGGAGGTGGCAAGTTCGAAGAGCTTGGAGAGTCTATACGCTCTTTCTTCGAGAATATTCTCACCAGAACAAAAATCAGAGCTATCGGTGCTCCCAAAACAAGAAGAATATAAAAAAGCTCCGTGAAGATATCAATGCCTTGTGGGTGGCTTGCTTCATTATAGCCTTGGCCAAAGGACGAGCGGGTCAAAACAACCAAGGTTGCTAAAATGAAGGCTACGTGTTGACCAACTTTGATGATTTTTCCACCGAGGCTAGCCAGCCAAGGCGCCAGTCTTCGACGATGATGCTGGCTCCAAGTTCTATAATCTTGATCCGAAATCTTCTGACCTTCTTTCTCTACGAGAACCGTAACAATGTCTTGAGTAGTCGGAACAATCGTAGCCTCAATCCCTTGGGCTTCAACAAAGCTGGCAAAAGACCCCACCGCCTCATCCAACGCATGACGACGATCTGAAATAAATACCGCCGCCTGCCTGGAGTTCTCTTGAATCAAGATGATTTCAACCTCCCGGATCTGGTCGATCCGACGGACAATCACATCGTCATGGCCATTGAACAACCGGATTTCTCGCAAAGCCGGAATCATTTGGGCAAACGCAGCGTCGGCCACGATGCCAAAAATTTCTGGCTGGTTGAGAACATTAATCGTGGCACTCAAAACATCCAAATTCCGATGGTAATATTCGATGTTACGCTGCCAAACACTCACCTCTTCTGTAGCACCTGTCTTCAAAATGTCTTCGACGTGCAACATTTCATGCCCATCAACTTGGCCTTTGAAGAAAAGTCTTAGGTTCTCGGCTTCGACGAGTAAGCCTTGGGTTTTGAGTTCGATGTATTTATTGATAAAGAAAGAATCGATGTAGAAGAATTTCTGATCGGGAGAGACGGTGAAAAGTTTTCCTTGAAGCTGAGAAACGTCGTTGGTGATCCAAATGGTCGGCGGCGCACGATTGAGATAACTGGGAACCGCGAGCAATTCTTCAATGGCTTCAACTTCACGATATCTTAAAGCTCTTCCAAACAATCCTCGATTCACAAGAACGTCTTTTCTAGCTGTCACTGTGACAAAAGCCGAGAATTCTTTGGACTTCAAGGCTCGGCGGGCCTCTTTGATCGGCGCCATCGGGCTGGGGTGATTTTCGCCCTGCGCAGCGGCGACTTGGGCGGCGATTTGCTGATAACCGCGAGAGAGGGCAAAGAAATCTTCTGTCGGCATTCTATTTTCATCGAACCGCTGTAAATATTGAATCCAATCAACTCCCCTCACAATTTCGGGATATCCGAATCCGGCACCTGGCATGAACCGCGCAATGGCTTCAAGCACATTTTCCACCCAGGGGAAACGCATACACTGGCCGTCTCTGCATGTCACACGAGCGAGCATCGTAGGCTGGCCAATAATAACGTTTTGAATTCCCATCTCGTTCAAAATCTCAATTTCTTCTCGATACCGCTCTGCAATTTCCTCAACAGTTTCTAAAAGTTCGTCATACCCCCAAAATTCCCCCTCAGGCGTTGGTTCTCCTCTCTGAAGGCCGGTGACAACTTTCATCCCGTTGAAGTTATTGAAATTTCTGCTCAATTGTTCTCTGATATCAGCATTAACACCTCTGAGCGAATAATCAGCCAAGAATATAGAATGAACCGGATCTTCTTGACGATAAATTCCAGCGAGTTCATTTAAGAATCCATAGAATCGGCCGATTTCAACGACCCCTTCTTCATTAAAGAAATGTTGTCGAATGATGTGCCAAACATCACGATCTTCTCCCAAATGATCGAATGCTGTATTATCTTGGATGGATTCAGGGGTTTGAAAACCAAAGAACTCGACGGCAGCAACCGATTCTCCCAGGCGAGAGGCCCACTGCGCAAATTCACGAATCAACTGGCGGACCAGGTCCAGATGATATTGAACAGGATCTATCCCGTTGGGAACCGGAGGATAAAACTCATTGCTTGCCCCCCATCCGGCATAATGTGTTAACACAACTTTTAAGCCCATGTTGGCAAAGCGACGAATCAAATCTTCTAAAGGCTGGGGATCAAAGTGAACAAAATGATTAGGCGGCATTCCAATCCAAATACGATTGTGGCCATTGGCGGCTAAGATAGGAGCCACCTGATCGACAAATTCCAATGTGCGCATGTACTCACGACTATCATGGATGGGACGGCCGTCGACGACGCGTGGCAATCCAAAGTAATAATTCCCATGCCCTCCTAAATAAATATTTTCAGGGACAGGGGTCCTGCCTGCATCCGCCTGAGCATCCGGTTGGGCGTCAGGAGATGCACCGGCATCCGCATCACGGGCCGCATCCACCCCAAGATCAGAAGTCGCATCAGCACCTAAATCAGTTTCCATGTCACGTCCCATATCTGGGGTTGCGTCAATAGCTGCATCGCGTCCAGCGTCGGCAAAAGCATCACGGGCCGCATCCACCCCTGCCTCAACCGTGGCGTCAACTCCCAAATCACGCGCTGCATCTGAAGCTCCCATCATATCTTGAGCCGCTCCGGCATCAGAAACCATTCCCTCGTCGGGAACTTGGCCATCAATCGTATCCCCTTCATGCAAAGGCTCTGTTCGGCCGCAAGCAGCGGCCCATAATGCGGAAAGGACTGCCGGCAGATCTCGTCGGGTGATTCCTGAGTTGCTGGCGGTATTCCTTTTTGATCCTCGATGATTTCTTCCCAATTTTTTCCAAACGATCATGCCAGCAACAACAATCACAGCCAGTGCAACCCACGGTCCCACATAAATATGAGTTGCAAAAATTCCCGCTAATCCTGTCAAAATCAAAATCCCACCTTCATTAACTTGTTCAAAATTCCTTGTGGGATCAAAAATTTGCATGTCATGGTCCGCGATTCCCGTCGATACTTTTGTGCCATTAACCCGTGCCGGGGTCTTTCTACTGGCCACCTGCACCTCGTCACCCATGATTTTATTCACATCGATCAATTCCAATTCATACAACAATTCCAATACCGCCCACCTATCAATACCAATCGAATAAATATTAGAAACAACGCCTCTCAAACTCTTCACGGCGGCTTGTAATTGGGCTCGTCGATCATCTCGAGTCCCGTTAAAAACCTGCAAAGAAAGACCATCAATCAAGGCCACTTGACCATGAGCGAAAACTCCGTAATCAAAACCGATGTTCTTAAGATCAATGTCCGTCATCCCAGCCTGCAATTGAGCATCATAATTTTTTAAGAAGCTCTGAATGACACGTTTAATCCGCTGAATTGCTTCGCGATCGCCGTCCTTATAAAATGTCCATTGGGATTGAACATATTCGCCTAATGATTCCAAAGGCATCAGCATGGTTCTGAATTGTTCATCCATTTCCACTTCAAAAATTTCATGATAGGGTCGACGGGAATGACGCTGATCCAAGACAAACAACATGGTTAACCATGCGTCGACATTGTTTTTAAGATAATAGGCTGTATAAATGCGGGCCTGTTCTTCTTTCATTCCTCGAACATGATAAAATTCGTGTTTATCAATGACGATGTTCGCCAAAAACTTTAAGAGGTTTTGATACTCAAGATGGCGCTTGGCTTGCTTGAGAGCAACTAATCGGTCAACTCCAAAAAGATGAATGTTCAATTCGCGAGGATTGGCTGCAGCGAGAGAATTTTCAGTGAGACTAAAATCAGAGGTGAGGAACACAGCAACGGGTTCGTTATCTTTGTTGACCGGGGGGCCGCGTTTCAATTCTTCGGAGGCCATGACCAAATCTCGAACCACTTCGCGCTGGAGATCATTCAATGAACCATTTTCCTCTTGGACAACCACGACACTTTCTCCATCGATCGCAACTTTGCCCTTATACGCATTCTCCGGTCCTTGACGATCAGCATAAACTCTACGAGCCGCTTGCGTCGGGGTAAAAGGCGCGGGAAAGGCTACATCGTCTTCTTCTTGCGCTTGCTCTTCCTCTACAGCACCTTCAAAAGCAGATTCCTGTTCCAGTGCGCTGACATGAATAGTGATCACAGCCCCTTCTGGCGATATTTCGACTTCCGTTATAGAGTCAATGAGATTTCGATACCATTCATTAATAGCGGCAGCCATCGTCATACGTCGTGCATCTTCCTTAGTATCCAGCGATGGGCTTTCGAGGGACGATCCAATGACCGGCAAATTTACAAAAGGCACTTGAGGGAAAGCTGGCGGAACGACCACGGTTGGAACGGCCATATCTGAAAATGGATTGGAATTTTGTCCTGCTTGCACAGCGCCGTTGGCCACAACGTCTCTTGCCGGCTGCTGCTGGCCTTTTCCTTCAACGGGGGAAAATGCCTTGGCATCTGCTGCATCTACGGCACCC
This sequence comes from Candidatus Omnitrophota bacterium, assembly GCA_024653845.1. Lineage (GTDB taxonomy): Bacteria > Omnitrophota > Gorgyraeia > Zapsychrales > JANLHA01 > JANLHA01. The sequence continues at coordinate 10,187 of JANLHA010000279.1, forward strand.
TCTTCTCGACGAGGATTGGTTGGCAATGCTTTGTTTTGATCATTCCGGCCGACCACATAGACTAACAAAACAACCAAACCAAACGTTAGCGTTGCCCACAAGCCGCGCAGGCGACGGACCAAGCTCTTGCGAGATGCAGAAGTGCTCAACTTATCTTCTCCTTCAGAAAACGCAAGAAACGATGAAGTCGAAAACCCAATGAGCAGTATGAGGATCAGTACCAATCCGATATTCATTTCAATAATCCGACGGTATCCTTCAGAAAGAGCCCGGAATGCAGGCTTGGCTGCAAAATTTTGTTCATCATCAAAGAGCGCTAAACCTGAAGAAGCCGGATCAATCACCGCATCTTTCCAATATTCTGCAAAATATTCATGCCAGAGCAGCCCGGCGAGGATCTCTCGTTCGCCAGCGTTAGCTCCGGGAGCAAACACTCTCAAAGCTTCGGTCACATTCTGAGCGAATTGCACTTGGCCTTCATCACCGAGCGGTCCCGTTGAGGAATACCCAAATTCGCCAATCAACACACGATCGACTCCCAAATTATGAGAAAATTCCATCTGTTCGCGATAGTAGCCTCGTAACGTCTCGACGGACAAGACCTGTGCATTGACAATTCCGTCGGGATAGGTGTTCAAGGCGATGCCATCAAAATTGTTCATGTGGGGAGCGATCAACTCAATTTGTTCTTCAAATAATTCACCATGTCCCAAGAACACCAAACGATCTCCATCTTCGGCCTTGTATTCCGCGGCCAAATCATTCATCAAATCGTGATATTCTCCAGGAGTTAAGTTAATGGTGTCCCAAGGATTACCGCCGCTGAAAAAGATCCGACTGGCGCCGGCCACATAATATTCATTTTCATTGCCCAATTGCACCGCAGCGATCGCATCGCCTTGCGCGCGAACCCAGCGGGCAAAGGCACGAACCTGATTTCTCAAAATTTGCAAATTCTCCGGCGTAGGATTGGCCAAGAGGAATTCGCCCTGGGCATTCGTTCCATACATCGCAAAGAACAGCGGCAATGTGCGAATGCCATGATTGCGATAAAGATCGCGCGTGAATTGTCCGACGACAGCTTCATCAGCGGCGGTCAAATGATTCGGAGGAAGATATGTTTTGATGGTGCTGTGATCGTTGCCAGCAAGCACTGCAGCAACTTGGCCGATGGGTTCAACAACCGGTAAAAAGTTCTGATGAAAAGCGGTGATGTCCTGCGCGGAGGCTCGTGAGCCCGTATATTGAGCTGCACCACCAAGAATCAGTTCCGTCTGAGGTCGAACCATTCCGCCATCAACACCTGCATCGCCGGCGATCGCATCCGCAGCATCTGTTTCCACGAAAGCCACATCGACTGGAGGAACGGTTGCGTCATTTACTCCGGCATCTGCTAAAATTCCCGCATCATCCACACGTGCATCCGGAGTCAATACGTCTTCGACACTGCTGTCTGCAGCACCAGCATCACGAGAACGATTTACATCATCTGCGCATCCTAAGAAAGAAACGATCAAGGGAAGGATCAGTGTTGCGGCAATGAATCTTTGGAGGAAGGATCGAGTCGCTTTCAAATTCGGCGCGCGGGCAGCGACGGAGTGGCGCAACAAAAGATTCTTCAAAAGGCGCGCCATCCAAAAACCGAATCCAACGAAAAGAGCCCCTAAGACAATAGCCTTAGCCACTAACGGCAATGCGGCCCAGACAACAACTCCGACGACAAAAACCAAGAGCGGGGCGACGTGAACGCTCGTCCTAACATCATGACTTGAATTGGATCCCGAGGTGCCTTCCCGGCCTCTTTCCTGCTCTTCTTTCATTCTGGTCAAAGCAATATTCAATTGATATAAATATTTTGCCGTCGCTTGAGTGTTCCTTGCTCCCATCTCACGATTGGAAACCATCACCTGATCTGATGGAGCAACCGCCTCGCTGCCTACGTAACCAAGCAAATCCACGGACGCCGCCGAGCCAAGGAAATTATCAAAGTAAATAACCCTCGCAGAATCACTCAACTTTCTTTTCAGCTTTCTGATGCCCTCTTCGCGATTAACTCCTTTAGGCATGATGACTACAGATGTACGGCCATGAAGCCGAATCTCAATATCTGGATCGCTAATTAATGTTGTGAAAAACAACAAAAACGTTGTGCGGATATTTTGCAAAATATCCCGGCGAACAAATTCCTGGCGCTCATCTTCCGTCGCTGATTTTCCGGCCAAATCAAACTCAATACGGGACACTGGTCGTCGCCCCTGAACAACAATGGAATCTTTTCCAACAGGAAGATCCAATTCACGAATCAATCTTATTAATGCCTTTTGAATTCTTTCTTTGTCTCGTTGCAAGAAACCAAGCGAAGTACTCACAGATTTGAAACGACCCTGAATAGGATAATATTGGTAAATTTTTGCAGAATCCAATACAGCTACATAAATATAGTAATCAGGAGCGAAGAGATCTCTCGTCCGCGCAATGTCTCGATAAGTATCTAAAAGCACTGCCTTCGTCTCTTTCAGATCTCTCCCGGTCATCACAAAAATACGACCACGATTTCCTAACAGATAGGCGACCTCCACCATCTGATAAACAATTTCCTCACGAACCTGTTTTTCTGAATATTCTCGCAATGTTCCCGTAACATCGAATCCGACGAGAAGACGTTCATCTTGAGAAACTCGCAGAGACTCAACCATGGCAGCAATCCGTAAGTCCATGCCCATGCTCACTCCCAACACATCTGCCAACGTCAAATGGATTCCACTTCTTTCAGCCAACACCGCGCTCAAAAGACGCGTGGCCATAGCATACATAAATAAAGGATGTTTAGGGGCTTCGTGAGGACGAATATTGTATGGAATGGTTGAAGCCACAACATTGGCCGTCAAGGCAAAATAGCGTACAAGATCAACCCCTGCTTCCCCAGTTATTCGGGCAAGGGGTTGATCTTCTCTTGTTAAAAATTCTAAAAACAATCTTGAAAGTTCCTGATACTGTCGCACCGCTGCTTGGGGACGAACAAAAAAGCTCAGATGATTTTGCGTCTCCTGGCCATCGCCATTTCTTCTCGTATGGCTTACAAAATATCCTTCTTTCTCAAGGAGTGCATAACCGTGCAGCGCAAAAATACCTTCACCCAATTTAGCTAATTCATAATAAATATCATATCCAATTCTTCCTCCCCGAGGATCAATCAGCACAAAATCTGCCGAAGCTTGGCCGCCTTCGAGCTGACGATAATTCATCAAAATATTTTCCGCCGAAAGATCTCCATGGATACGATAAAGTCGCTTTGGTGCTAAACGATTACCGAAGGCTTCTACCACGACATCCAATAAATCCAACAAATGAGGGAATGGCTGCCCGTTGACCACAACCGGTCCTTGAGCAAGATCCACAAAAACAGGAGAAAGCTCTGCGGCGTGGGCTAAGTTGTTTCTCACTTTCCCAAGAAGGAAGCTTTCAATATATCTATCAGGTACAACATCGCCCATCGGGCGATAAAATCCATCGGCAATCAATGTTTCAAAGATATGTTCTATGATTTCCAAAGCCTGTTGAGCGCTGATTTTCCCGATGACAATTAATTGCTCTAACGTCATCCATTCAGCTTCATCATAATAAGGATATTCATACCAGGTGATCCCTTCTCCTTGGGCGATCGAGAAATCAAGCACTCTCACAAAATGCTGACCTTCTTGACCAGAAAGGGATCTTAAAAATTCAATCTCGCGAACAAGTTTAATATCCTGAGTTTGAGGATTACCTTTCTCTTCTTTACGCACCAAAAGATGCCCATCTTTTCGGATCAACATCACGCGCGCTAAGGCACCGCCCCAGAAATATCTGACAATTTCAAATCCTTCCGCACGCTGAGCAACGGCGGCCGTCCTACCTTCGTACCATAAAACTTCTTGAAGTTGGGTATCGCTGACAGGCAGAACGCGAGCGGCATCCGCCAATTGGACCGCCGAAACGGCCTTAAAATCACGAATACGCCCAACGGTACGGAAAGCTGCGGTATAAGAAGCCGAATTCTGGGTCATGTCCCCTGCGGTTCCCTCCACATAAAAACGTCCATCCTCAAAACGCAAATCCCACCCCTGCCCTGCGTGAACAATGCTGGAAATCTGATTAAGTTTATAGAAATTACGGAAAGTACTATAACTGCCTCGCCCCTCGGCTACACCCGCATCAACCTTTTTCAGGAGTTCCGGATTTCCAGCAATCTTGCGGCCTTCGATCAGATGAATATGTCCCTCATCACTAAAGAGATATGCGCCTTTCTGAGGCTGGCCGGAATAATTGGCCACCATCTCCACGATGGTGTTGTAACCGCTTCTCATCATTTTCATGGCATAAGCCAACTTTCGCGCGGGAGCAATCTCATCAATCAGAAACCTCGTCAAATCATTCACCCGATGAGTCCCGACCATATCCACGCCCTGGCTCATCAAATACTGCTGCAAAGAACCTTCAAAATACGTCCGCTCATATTGTCTTCGTCCGCTGGATTGAAGCCGGAAGGCCATGTGAGGACGTGTCAAAAGATACAAAGGATCGGTATTTCCAATAGGATGGCGAGGAGAATTTGTATCTAATGAAAAATTCCCGTTTCCTAAAAGCCTATATCCTCCAAAAACCCATTGGGAAACAAACCACACATTTTTAGGATTGAATCCAAAGAAATTATGAGAATAAATGTCGCCCAGGATTTCGTCAGCGTTATTATCATTGACGGCAATAATCAATTTCTGTCGAGAGATCACGGCTTCCGGTTTCTGCCCCCGTGCTCGAGCAAGACTTTCCAAATATCCTCGATACATCACCAACTGGCGTTGTCCCATCGTATAAGTGAACCGTCCACTCGAGGCCACATAGGCACTGATCGCAGGAGCCAGAGAATGATCAGGATGACGGTACAAGAATTCCTGCATCGCCATAACAGGATCCAGCATATACAAACTCATGGATTCGGCGACCGATGTTCCCAATCCCCGTAAAGAACGACGCATCCTTGTCATAGACCCAGCAAAAAAGAATAAAGGAACATATTGTCCTTGCAATTGGACAGATTCGGCAAGGGCGATATCGGCATCTGTGAACCCCTGCTCATCAAGCAAAGGTGGCTCAACCATTTCAACTTCACCATGAGGCCGATATCGATTCAATTCATTCACATGGCCATCGATTTCCTGTCCTAAAACTTCAGCTTCTTTTATACGCCCACTGATTATCAAATTCTCATACTGGCTAACGATTCCGCTGAATTTATGTCTGTGCGGCCCTAACAATTCTTGCATCTGCTTATCAAGCCAAACTGAGGATCCAATGAGCATACCCTCCTTGGCGACATCACTTCGATGGAAAGAAAGAACAATTTGGACATCTCTTCCAAATTTCGCATCTGCTCTTACACCATAAATGGCTGGATTATCTAACACCGCAACCACCGCCTGGAGAACACCAATATTTCTGTGTAAGAATTCGAGATGTTCTTCCTGCACTCGCTCTTCATCCGTTGTTCCTGTACTTAAAAGGTCAACGATGTGGGAAACTTCGTGACCATCAATCAAGCCCACCAAGAAAAGTCGGAATGTTTGATAATCAGAACCATGTAATTTTGAAAGGATCGCTAAGGCTTGAATAGAAATATTCAAACGGATGCGATCCCCATGCCGGGAAACTGTGGCGATCTTGCCGTCAGGCAGGACATCAATCACGATATCCAGGCTTTCAGGCTGTGGACGACTAAGGTATTCAGAATTTATAATTAAATCTCTAAAAATATCTATCAGCGGACGTGCAAACCACCCCAAGCTATCCCAACTGCTGCTAACATAAACAGCTCCAATTCCACCGACGTGGACAGCTTGCAAGGAATCACCTTGGGGTTGAGGACGAGGATTAATGAAGAAAAATGGGGCTGGATGAACTTCAATATTTTCTTCTTGCGCATTCGGGGCCCGGGCAGCGACGTGATTTCTCAAAAGCAATCTCTTGAGGAGCAATCGGATGGTGATGAAACCAGCACCGACAACGAGCGTGGCTAAGACCGCAACTTTGATCACACCAGGCAATGCCAGCAAAAGAACTAGACCTCCCCAAATGGCTAAAGGTACAAAGCTCAATCTCAATTTCACATCGCTTCCACCCGTCGATCTCTCGGCGTTAGAAGAACGACGCGCGGCTTCAGCTGTCTGTTGAGCTGCGGTTAAAACCTGACGCAAATATTCTATAGCAGCCCTCTGCTCTTGCACTTGACGACTACTGGATTGCATTCTCTCCTGAGCTGATTGAAGTTCCCAATCCATGGCACTTGCCATTACCCGGGCTTGAGCCAACGCAGCTGCAGCCTCTTGAGCTCGACCATTCTGTTGTTCTGCTGCTTGGGCTTGATCATTCAGTTCCAGGGCTTGCTGAGCTGCACCACTGGCAACTTTTTCTGCTGGTCCGATATCTCTTCTTAATCTTGCAACCTCTTGCGCTAAACTTCGAACCGTTTGCGTTGCGCCTTGCTCGACTTCTTCAGCCCTTTGAAGTTCTCGTTCTGCACGACGCAAATCTTCTTGAGCTTGGCTCACAGCATCTTCAGCTCGACGAAGAACATCCGCAGCTCGACGAGCTTCCGCTGCGGAATCAACTATTTCTGCGGATTGCACAATAGGTTCTCTGCCCATTCCCGTTGGGCCATCGCGATACGGCGTGGGATCTGAAGGAGTGGACGGATTGCCAGGACCGCGACGCAAGAGAAAATCCAAGACCAATCTCCAATAAGGACGACCTGCAATTTTGGCCAACGCTTCTTTGGCGTATCCATAACTCTGATGAGTCAAAACAATGGAAATTTTGGTGGTTAAGGCTTCAACGGCATAGCTCATAGCGCCTTGTAAATAGTTCCCAACCACCATTTCATAAACCTTCTTAATCACCGCACGCTCAAAGATGGCCACAATTTTACCCGTGGCGATAACCCCCAAAATAGCAATTGCAACACCTTGAAGAACATTAAAGAGCTCGTCGTAGCTGACTGCCATTTGATGAGTTCCGACAGTCAAACTCAACACTGGTGGCATCGGAGCAATCACAAACCATCCCAGCAGCGACATCGTCATCCAATACACACGAGCAGCTTCCGAGATGAATCGTCGCAAGTATGGATGTTTGGCATCGGAGATGTATTTACCACCTTTAACGCCGATCATGATGCCAAAGAACAAAATCAATCCCAAGCTGATCGCACCGCTGGTGATCCAGAGATCTCCAGCCATGGCCACGCCAAAGGCCTTGGAGAAAATCAGATAAGAAAGGCCTTTGAGGGTGACGAATCCGGCGATAAATCCAACCCATTTGGCGACAAGGTCACCGGCTCCGCCTAAAATCGTTGCGCCACGTTTGTGGTTCATCACAAACATCCCGGTGATCAACGCTGTACCGAAAATGAGAATTGGAAAGAACATCAAAACGTTCAAGAAGTCCAACTTAGAGACCCCGAGGATCTGAATTCCAGTTAATAAAATACCCACGATCAGAACCGCCAAAACGCTACCGATCTTCACATTGCCCAATTGCGGTCGGCCGAGCAAGGAGTACAAAACAATCGCGCCAAAGGCCAAACCTAGAGCAAACAATCCTAGCGGAGAGAGCGTGAAACCAAAGAATGAAATTGCCGCGCCTTGGAGGCCCATAATAAGCGTGGTTGCCAAAACGGCGAGCAAGCCCGTCTTAAAGAAACCTTTGCCATTGAAGAGGAAAGTGAGAAGACCTAAAACGCCCAACACGAGAACGACCGCAGGGAACGTCATGCCAAAGAACGTCACCACCCCGCCCATGGCCTTTGCGACAGCAGCAATCAATACGACATTGAGAATCGGATTCAATGCTTTTATTTTAAGCACGGTCTTCATGCCTTTGTATTGAGATATTTTCTTGAAGAAACCGTCAATAATTTG
>JANLHA010000106.1 GCA_024653845.1 Candidatus Omnitrophota bacterium
CTTTTATTTCAATGATTTTTACCTGATTGCGGGCGGAGTTATCCTCATTCTGCTCTATATTATTTTCTACCTCTGATCCCTAGGCCTGAAAAGTCCCTCCTCAGTGTGATAAGAAAATACTTGCGATTCGCTGACCTTTCACGTATCATTCAAATGCATAAAATTTAGAATTTTATTATGGCGGCGTAGCTCAGTTGGTAGAGCAAACGGTTCATACCCGTTGAGTCGGTGGTTCGACCCCACTCGCCGCTATTTTTTATTATCTATTCTTGAGAAATGATCATGAAGCGCATCCCGTTATTCATACTCTTAGTTCTTTTTTCAGGGGTTAATTTTTCTGGGCCTGAAGCCGCTGAAAATGAGCTTCTGAAAAAATTATCCAGTGATTATGATCATGTTCTCGTTGATCAAGTCAAAGATACCGCGACGATCATCTTGGCTGGGGGAGAGAAAGTGGGGCTGATTGGGTTGAAAGGTATGACTCCTCCACCGAAACCTCATCGGGAAACAGAACGCGATGAACAAGGAAAAATTGTTGCCAAAGAGGTCATTCCATTTGATTCACTGGAAGAAGAAGCTTTTGATTTTGTGCAATCCTTATTGGAAGGTCAATATGTCCGCCTAGAATTCGATGTTCAACGAAAAGGAGAGGATTTCCAAACTTGGGCTTATGTCTTCATCTCTCGTGAAAACGAGGAGATTTTCGTTAATGCTGAAATTTTACGTCAAGGATTTGCTTCGTTAAGCATTCGCCCGCCTAACACCAAGTATGCAGAAAAATTACGTGAAGCTTATCAGGAAGCCCGACAGGAAAAACGTGGTCTTCAGGGAGAATAATTCCTCCTGATTCTAATGATTCGTCAAGTCAAAGAAACTATCAAGCGGCATCAACTCATTTCTCACGGAGACTCGATTCTCATCGGTGTTTCAGGTGGACCGGATTCCATTTTTCTTCTTCATATTCTTCACGAATTGCGTCATGATTTAGGGATTAAACTTTTTGCTGGGCATGTTAATCATCAAATTCATCGACGATCTTTGGCTCACCAGAAGTTTGTTGAGAGGACTTGCCAGAAACTTCAGATTCCTTTTCAAAGTGTGGCTGTCAAAATTATGGTGGCTAAGGGCAGTTCTTTGGAAGAGGCGGCCCGTGAGGAAAGATTTAAAGCTTTGATCCAAATAGCGAGGAAGCTCAAAGCGACTACGATAGCTTTGGGACAACACCAGAATGATGTTGCGGAAACCGTGCTGATGAGGATTTTGCGTGGCTCAGGCCTTCTTGGGTTGCAAGGCATTTTGCCTCGGAGAACAATTTATGGAATGAGGGTGATTCGTCCTTTGATCCATCTTCAAAAAGCAGAGATTGAAACTTGGCTTGCAGCCAAACGCATTTCTTATCGACAAGACCCAACAAACCAGCAGACGAAATTTTTTCGTAACAAAGTGCGCAAAGAGCTTTTACCGCTTCTTCAGAAAAAGTACAATCCGAACATCATCGAGACATTGTCTCATCTTTCAGAAAATGTTGTTTTGGATTATGAATATCTTCAGCTTCAGGCTGAAGCCGCACTAAAATCGGTGGAGACAGAAAGGGGGCTGAGAATGGAGCCTCTTCGTCAATTTCATTTGAGCTTGGTCCGATTGATGATTCGTTTGAAAATTCAGAAAATTCAAGGTCATCTAAGACGCATTGAGCTTGCTCATATCAATGAAATTGAGGATTTGATTAAAAATCGTCCGGATGGTGCAGTGGTCAACCTTCCGTATGGAATTGAAGTGAAGAAAAATAAGTTTATTCTCCAATTCCAGCAACTCAAAAAGCGATCTTGATTAAATACACAATTCGTTTATAATTATTGATTATACAAATTCTAAAAATATCCTTTAAAGAGGTGTTCATAAATGTCTGATAAAATTCAAAAAGGTCAAAAACCACAGTTGCACAAGCCTTTACGTGGCTTTTCTTCTAAAAATCGAAATCGGTTACCCAATGGCAATGGTGGGAACAATTGGTTTTTCTGGGTCGTCGTGGGGAGTGTTTTTCTTTTGATGATGAGCAGTTCTCAGAAAATGTCGACCGTGAGCAATCCTTCTGAAATGGCTTTTGGTCAGTTTTATCAACTCGTCAAGAATAATCCGCAAGAGGGGAGTCTTAAGAAGATCCAATTGATCGAAGGCCCTGAAACCATCGTCAAGGGAACGCTTAGCGATGGTTCTGAGTTTCGTCTACATATTCCGACCAATGATGAAGGTATTCTCCAGTTGATGAGAGAAAATGTCCCTGATTTTTCTGTTAAGCCTGCGCAAACGTTTTGGGGGCAATTGGTAATTTCGTTGTTGCCTTTGATGTTGATCATTTTATTCATTTGGTTTGTCTCTTATCGCGGCAGCCAGATGGGAAACAAAATTTGGTCTTTTGGAAAATCTCGTGCACGTCTGACGGGCAAGAATATGGTCAATGTGACTTTTGGCGATGTAGCTGGTGTCGACGAAGCCAAAGAGGAATTACAGGAAGTCATTGAATTTCTGAAAGAGCCTAAGAAATTTCAGCGATTGGGAGGACGGATCCCCAAAGGTGTTTTGCTTGTGGGGCATCCGGGCACGGGAAAAACATTGTTGGCTAAAGCGGTTGCCGGTGAGGCCGCAGTCCCATTCTTTTCTTTGAGTGGATCAGATTTCGTAGAAATGTTCGTTGGAGTTGGAGCTTCGCGTGTGCGCGATCTTTTTGAACAGGCTCGTAAAGCATCAAAAGATTCTATCGGGAAAGGCGCCATTGTTTTTATTGACGAGATTGATGCCGTGGGACGACAACGCTTTGCTGGGATCGGTGGCGGGAATGATGAACGCGAACAAACGCTCAATGCGCTTTTGGTGGAAATGGATGGATTCACACCGCAAACTGGAATTATCATTATTGCGGCGACGAACCGTCCGGATACGTTAGACCCGGCATTGCTGCGACCAGGACGTTTTGATCGCCAGATTGTCGTCGGACTTCCTGATATCAAAGGTCGCGAAGGCATTTTGAAAGTCCATTCTAAGAATATCAAAATCGACAAAGATGTGGATTTCAAGCGAGTCGCTCAACAAACAGTTTATTTCTCGGGAGCGGACTTGGCCAATGTTTGTAACGAAGCTGCTCTTTTGGCTGCGCGGAAAAATCAGGAAACGGTTACAATGAATGATTTTCTTGCTGCGGTTGAACGTGTCACCATGGGGCCAGAAAAGAAAAGCCGAACAGTTTCGAAAAAAGAAAAAGAAATCACCGCCTATCATGAAGCTGGACACGCGTTGCTATCGCTGTTGATTGAGGAAGTTGACACATTTACTAAAGTTTCAATCATTCCTCGTGGCATGGCTGGAGGATACACGCTGACGCCTCCGACGGAAGATCGTCATTATCGAAATAGAAAAGAACTAAAAGGGATTTTGACGGTTTTGTTGGGTGGGCTTGTGGGTGAACGGATTTTTATGAATGATACGACAACAGGAGTTTCCAATGATTTGGAAAAGGTTGCCGAAATTGCCCGTTCGATGATATGTGAATATGGTATGAACGAGAAG
>JANLHA010000285.1 GCA_024653845.1 Candidatus Omnitrophota bacterium
GTAAGGGTGGCTACGAACCTTTCCGTTCTTCAGAGATTGCAGCGTCGGGAGATCAATAGAATTCGTGATCAAATAATTCCCATGCGAGAATCAGAATCCGGTGGGTTAGAAATTAAAATAAATCCCTTGAAGTTTAAACATCTTGATCCGGCTTTGGGTAAGAAAGGAGAGAGGGCCCGTGTTGTTTTCCGTATTTTAGAAACCACTCAACAAGGTGTGTTAGCGATCATTCTTGATTTTTATCCGGCGACCCTATCGCCAGAGGATAATCCTTTATTCAGACGCTACGTGGTTCTTGAGCAATGGGAAGGCGGAGAAATTAGTCTAGAGAGGAGCGAGAGCGCGTGGTTCAGGTGGTGTCGGGACGGGTTAGTGAGAGAAATTCCCGAAGATATCGAATTGCCTATCATTCGTTTTGATGAGGGGAAAACGGGCCTTCATTTATCAGGCACTATGATTCAAGGATTGCCGCGCAGTTTGGGGGATGATGAAGACAGGGTCCGTCTTTCTTTTGCTGGACATGAAAGTGGGTTGGGAGTTGATCTTACCCCCACCACCGCGTCATCTCTTGAGCCGCCCCATGCCAGTCGTGTTCTCAGGATAGATGAGGGCCAAGTCAAAGTCAGGGGTGGATTTTTAGGCCGAGATCATTTGCATCATTTGCGGATGTTGAGATTGATGGGTGTACCTCTAGAGGGTCTTCCTAAATACATCCGCGACGCTTTTTCTTCCGAGGATCTTCGTCGACGGGCCGAAGTTTTTATCCGACATGGCAGGCCGATCAACCGAAAGCTTTTACATCGTCCTGAATCGGAGATTGAAGAGAGAGTATCGTCGATGGGAGATGATGAAGAAATCATAAATCCTCGGCAAGCTTTGGAACAAGCGTGGGGAAGAGCAATCTTGGTAGAAGATCCTACGGAAGACAGAGACCATTTGAGAGTTCAGCTTTTAGAGCTTGGGCTGGCATTGGCACGAGAAGAAGGAGGAGATTTTGTTGCTTATGAAGACATTCGAGGGTGGGGAATGCAAGGGTTGAATTCTGTTGAAGCAATCAAGAAGGCATTGAGCAATTTGGTTCACAATGCTTTTCTCTTTGGATATCCCCATCATGGGCAGGGCGTTGTGATTTTGGATATTCCTCTTTATTTTCGTATGGCTGTGGATGCAGATGTGAGTCAAATTATTGCCCAGGGGGTTCGAGCCGCCGAGACAGACATCAAAGTTATCAGATCTTTATCTGAACGATTGGCAAGAGCAACAGAAGTGTTCCGTAGAGAATGGCAACAGGCATGGGAGAAAATACGCAGCTCAAAAGAAAGAGATCAAGAGCTATTCATGAGAATGCAGAAAAGAATTGTTGAGTTAAGATCGGCGGGACTTTCTATCCCAGCTGTTGGGATTACTTTAGGGATACCAGCAAGTACTGTCAAAATGATATTGATCGAAAGGGTTTATGCTGCTTTTCATGCAATTTGGGAGGATTATTATCGAAGGCAGAGAGCTATTGATAGGCAAAATTTAGAGGCAGCTCAGGCGGCTTTAGCAGATATGCGAGGAGAATTTGCTGATGATGAGACGCTTGATTTCTTGGAGCTAGATGCCCTGATTAGGGATGATGATTAGAAAAATAGTTACGTCCGCAAAAATTGTTTATCAAGAAAATCTTCTTTCATCTCAATGACCGTCGGGCGGCCGTGAGGGCAGGTGAACGGGTCGCGACACGCCAAAAGTTGTTGGCGCTGGAATTCGGCTTGTTCTGCTGTGAGCGGATCGCCGGCCATGATAGATGCGCGGCAAGCCCGACGGGCGAGCGTTTCATGATCGCATTTGGCAACATTTCCACCGGCGAGAATATCTCGTACTGCTTTCTCAGGATTTTTCAGTAAAACTGGATACGTGTGCACCGCAATCGTTTCCTCGTCGAAGTTTGTGCATGAAAACCCCACATCTTCTAATTGTTTCTTCACTTCTTCCCAATTCAGCATTTCTTGCGGCGTGATCTTGATCAGATAGGGACTCAGGAGGTGTTGAATTTCCACCTGATGCTTTTCCAATTGTTGAATCAAGTGTTCAAAGGTGATTCTCTCTTGCGCGGCATGCTGATCGACGACCAAAAGGGAATGGTTGGCTTCGAATAAAAGAAATTTATTCAAGAAGGGCCCAATATAGCGGGCACGATTCAATTTGGTTGGGAGTTGTTCGGGCCTTTCGTAAAGAGTGGTTTCGCTGTCCCAGGATTTGTTTTGAGGAAACGTATATTGTTCGGTCGGCAGTTGAGTGGCTCCTAAAGAAGAAGACTCTTCTTCCCAGACATTTTGCAGGCGATTGGTTTTTGACAGAGCCGATGAAATGTCCGACGGGGAATGAGAAGTTTGTTCGACTTGTTTGGCGTCCCCTTGAGTCATCAGGGTGCGCTCGCAAACGCTGCGCAGCACCGCGCATAGAGCATATTCATCTTTGATTCTCACCTCACGTTTGGTCGGATGCACGTTGACATCGACATGCTCTGCGGGCACATCAATAAAGATGGCAAAGAAAGGAAAATTTCCTGGTGGCAGAATGAGGCGATAAACATCATTGAGATGGTAGCTGATATTCTTGCTCTCGACGGGGCGGCCATTGACAAAAATGAACTGCATGTCTCGTCGGGAACGAACCATGTTAATGTCTCCCAAAACCAATTGGAATTGAACATTCTTCTCGGAGAGTGTATGCGAAGCGGTGAGTAAATGACTTTCGCTCAAGTTGAGAGCATTGGCAATTCGAGTCGCCTGATCTTCACGAGATGGAAGATCCAAAAGCGTTTTGCCTTCATGAGTGAGCAAGAATCGGCATGATGGATAGAGAATGGTATAGGGAATAATCGTTGCGACAATCTGATTCATTTCGCTGGTGTTGGATTTGAGGAATTTCCGACGAGCCGGTGTGTTAAAAAACAATTCCTTCACTTCAATTTCGGTTCCGATCGCCATGGGAAATGGGCGAAGACTTTTGCGTTCGCCGCCGCGCACGTGAATTTCCCAGCCTGTCTCATCAGAAGCCGTGCGACTGCGCAGTGTCACATCTGAAATGGCGGCGATGCTATAAAGAGCTTCTCCTCGAAATCCCAAAGAATGGATATCAAAAAGGTCTGAGACTGAACTGATTTTGCTCGTTGCATGGCGTTGAAAAATCACTTCGAGATCTTCGCGCGAGATTCCGGTTCCGTGGTCGATGATACGGATTGCAGTTTTACCAGCTTCTTGCAAATGGATTTCGATCGATGTGGATTTGGCATCAAGAGCGTTTTCAACGAGTTCTTTGATCACAGACGCGGGTCGCTCGACCACTTCCCCGGCGGCAATTTTGCTAATTAACTCTGGAGGAAGAACGTGGACTTTATTCATCAGGATCCTTTAGAAGTTTTTTCATCTCTTGCAATGTGTTGAGTGCTTGCAGAGGGGTCATGTTTTCGATTTTGATTTCGAGAAGTTGTTTTTTGATCTCTTCGAGGCATGGATCGCTGGAGGCGGTAAATAGAGAGAGTTGTTCTTCGAGATTTTTTAAGTCCTGAGGTTTGGGAATTGCTCGCTGCGATTCCAATTGGCCTAAGATTTTTCTGGAGCGCTGAATCACGGTCGCAGGAATGCCCGCGAGTTTGGCCACATAAATTCCATAGCTGTCGTCGGTGCTGCCAGGGATGATTTTATGTAAGAAGATAATTTCATCTTTCCATTCTTTAACAGCCACATTGTAATTTTTAATCCCTGAATATTCATTGGCCAGGGCGGTCAGCTCATGAAAGTGTGTCGCAAAAAGCGTGCGGGCCTTGGTTTTTTGTAAATGTTCGACCAGCGCCCAAGCCAAACTCAGCCCATCGTATGTGCTCGTTCCTCGGCCAATCTCATCGAGAATGATCAAGCTGCGTTCGGTCAAGTTGTTCAAAACATCAGCCATCTCATTCATTTCAACCATGAACGTGCTTTGTCCTTTGCTGATGTCATCATGCGCACCGATGCGAGTAAAGATTTTATCGACGACGCCAATATGGGCTGCTTGAGCTGGCACATAACTTCCCATCTGGGCGAGAATCACAATCAGCGCGATTTGTCGGATATATGTCGATTTCCC
>JANLHA010000108.1 GCA_024653845.1 Candidatus Omnitrophota bacterium
AATTGATGAAATGCAAGGCGTCAGACAATCTTCCTGCCAGAAAGGCAGGAAGTCAATTTACTCTGCACCAGTCTTTCGTTGGAACATTTTCTTAATTCCACCAACGATGTTCTTTTTCCCTTGGCCTTTATCAGGAACATTTTCTTTCTTCACAGGAGCCGATCGAC
The DNA here is from genome assembly GCA_024653845.1 of Candidatus Omnitrophota bacterium. GTDB lineage: Bacteria > Omnitrophota > Gorgyraeia > Zapsychrales > JANLHA01 > JANLHA01. The sequence continues at coordinate 168 of JANLHA010000108.1, forward strand.
GAGGTTTCTCTTCTTTGACATTTTGAGCGGCCTCTTCCGTGGCTTGGGTCAATTTGGGTGCACCCTCAACAGGCTTCTCGTGCGAATGAGCCTGAGCCTCTTTCGACTTGGAACGACCAATTTTGACATTACTGATAATGATTCGATCTTTTTCCGTCAATTCCAAATAAACGAGTCTAGCATCATCTCCTCGACGAGGGCTAGAGATCGCAATGATCCGGGTATAACCACCCTTCCTTTGCTGAAATCGAGTGGCGATCTTTTGAAAAAGATCACTCACCAGACGATGATCACCCAAAATGGAAAATGCAATGCGCTTATGATGCAGCTGTCCCTTTTTCCCAAGTGTGATCAAACGGTCAACAAGCTTACGAGCTTCTTTGGCCCGAGCTCGGGTTGTACAAATCCGCTGACGGATCAATGTGGCCTTTGCAATGTCACGGATGGTGGCTTTGCGAAGGGTTGAATTTCGTCCTAATCGATTTCCAGCAACTTTATGTCTCATGTTATTCCACCGATTTTTTAAGTTTTTTGGGGTCGATTTTCATTCCCAAGTGTAATCCCATCACTTTTAGAAGATCATCAATCTCCGTCAAAGACTTTTTACCAAAGTTACGGAAACCTAACAATTCCGCCTCGGATTTTCTTACCAAGTCAGCAATCGTTTTGATATTGGCTTCCTTCAAACAGTTGGCGCTTCGTACGGACAATTCCAATTCTGAAATGGGAAGACGCAATTTTTCATATTGGGCTTCTTCCTCTTCAGAAATCTCTTCAACTTCCTCTTCTTCTTCAGGAAGCTGGCCATAGCTGACAAAAACATCCAAGTGTCGTTGCAAAATATTGGCAGCATACAACAAAGCTTCTTTAGGCTCAATCCCGCCGTTGGTCCAGATTTCCAAAACCAAACGATCATAGTCTGTTCGTTGTCCAACACGAGTGTTCTCGACGAAGAAATTGACTTTGGTGATCGGCGTGAAAATCGAATCCACAGGAATTGATCCTACAGGAGCGCCTTCTTTTTTATTCAATTCTGCAGGAACATACCCACGACCACGAGCCACTTCCAACTCCACGTTGAAAGAAATATCTTCCGTCAATGTGGCGATATGATGATCCGGGTTGACAATCTCAATCGATTCATCACAGATGATATCCTTCGCTCGGATCGCACCTTTTTGATTACCCTTGATATAAATCGTCTTGGGGGCACGCGAATGAGAACGCAAAACCAATCCTTTGATGTTTAAAACAATGTCTGTCACAGGCTCCAAAACGCCTCGAACTGACGTGAATTCATGCTGAATGCCATCAATTTTAATCGACGTGATCGAGCTTCCTTCAATCGACGACAAAAGAATACGTCTTAACGAATTTCCCAATGTGACACCATATCCTCGCTCAAAAGGTTCGGCGATAAATCGACCATAACGAGCATTATATGAGGATTCTTCACAATCCAATCTTTTGGGCATCTGAAAATCTCGCCATTTAACTCCCATGGTGTTCCTCCTAAATTTGGGTAACCGATTATTCTCAAGCCCCATCTCTGATGAGACTTGACAAAATTATTTCGAATAAAGCTCAACGATCAACTGTTCATTGATCGGAAACGTAATATCATCGCGTTGCGGCAAACGCAAAACTTTGCCTTTAAAATGTTCGGCGTCGACATTCAACCATGAAGGGATTTTGGTCCCCGCTCGGTTTTCAATCAATTCGACGTTGGAACGAATGAATTTCTTGATTTTATCATTAGGCTTGATAGCAACCTCATCCCCTTCTTTAACCAAATAAGACGGGATATCAACTTTTTTGTCATTGACCAGGACTAAACCGTGTCCAACAATTTGTCTGGCTTGAGGACGGGTCACCGCAAATCCCATTTGGAAAAGCACATTATCCAATCTTCGTTCCAAAAACTGCAAGAGCGTGTCCCCGGTAACCCCTTTGGCCGTGGCAGCTTGCAGGTAATATTTTCGGAATTGTCTTTCCAAAACCCCATAGATACGTTTAACTTTTTGCTTCTCACGCAACTGGATTCCATAGTTGCTAAGCTTAGTTCTCCTGGCGCCATGTTGCCCGGGAACAGTTTTACGTTTTTCAACAGAATTTTTCCAACGAGAAAACAATTCCACTCCTTCTCGTCGTGATAATCGTGATTTTGGTCCCCGATATCTTGCCATGATGATTCCTTTGTAAATTAAACTCTTCGTTTTTTTCGAGCCCTACA
>JANLHA010000295.1 GCA_024653845.1 Candidatus Omnitrophota bacterium
CAGAACCCGACGACGGCAATGCGGGTAAGATCTTCGTGAAGTTCAACTCCGGCATTTTTCATGCTCGGCCCGCCGACACCTGAGAATGTCATGTGAGGATGGAGTTTGCGGATTTCCTCAACGAGGTGAGCGGCGTGCATATCGCCGGAGGCTTCACCAGCGACGATAAAAAGATGTGGAGAAGAGTCATTCATGAGAAAATTTTTGGCAGGAAGATACAAGTCTTTAAGCAGAATATCGCGCAGGCCGAGCGGGCATGGTCCCGAGCACAAGCGAGGAGAGCGAGGCCGGAGAGTAAGCGAAGAAAATCACGCTGGGATTTTCTGAGCGGTTCTGCGTAAGGCTTGTATCTTTCTGCCAATAGCATTAAATTCTTGCAGGGTTTAATTGTTGATTCGCTTTGATATTCTCGCAAATCTGCAGTGCTAATTTTAGAGCTTCTCGACCCTCAACTCCAGAGACAACCGGTTTCTGATCTTCAAAAATGCATTCGATGAAAGATTCGATTTCTTTCTTAAGCGGTTCTTCTTTTTCGATCGGAAGGGCGTGTTTCAGAATATGGTTCTCATGTTTTCTATAGATGAAAGCCTCTTGTTTGACGTAATCGAGAGAGATGTAAGTATTTTTCAAGAAGATTCGGATTTTGCGTGTCACCTCATCGGAAACACGGCTGGCCGTCAAATTGCAAACGCATCCATTTTCAAGAATGAGGCGGACGCTGGCAATGTCTTCTTGTTGAGTCAAGACGTTGACTCCCACGGCATGGATGTTTTTAATCGAAGACCCGTTGAGCCCCAAAATGATATCAAGATCATGGATCATCAAATCCATGACCACACCAATATCCAGTGAGCGATTAGGAAATTGGTTAAGGCGATGGCATTCGATAAAAAGAGGTTCATTGGTGAAGTGTTTGATCGCTAAAAATGCGGAATTGAAACGCTCGACGTGCCCAACTTGCAGTTTGACATTTTTGCGTTGCGCCAAATCGATAAGTTCATCCGCTTGTTCGACAGTTGTGGTGATGGGTTTTTCGATCAGGGTATGAACACCCTTCTCTATAAAGCTTTTGGCGATTAAAAAATGGAGAGACGTGGGGACACAGATGTTGACGGCATCGACACGATCCAAAAGTTCGTGATAATCTGTAAAGGCTGGAACGTGATAGTGTTCCGAAAATTTTTGAGTGCGTTCTTTCTCGAGATCGCAAATCCCTACGATGTTGATGCGGTCACGCAGTTGATCATAAATTTTGAGATGCTTCGAGCCCAGATGGCCAACGCCAATGATGGCAATATTGAGTTTTTTCATGTCCCCGAGTTTAACAAAGCGCTCGACAAAAGTCAATTGACATGGTATCGTTGACGTCATGTCGCATTACTTCAAACTGTTAAAATCCCTAAAGAATCATCGACGAAACCTCTCCATAGCCGTTGCCGCGATGCTTGTCACAAGCATCTTCAAGGGTGCTGAGCTTTCGATGCTCGTACCTTTGATGGACCGGATTCTCAATCAGAAAAAAATTATTGTTCCTGATCATCTCCCGGAGTTTCTCAATAAAATCGTGGCACAATTGAATGCCATCGAACCACAGGCCCTATTAACCTTTTTGCCATTTGTGATTTTAGGCATGCTTTTGCTCAAGCATGGGTTTGTTTACCTTTATCAATATTTGATGAATGACATTTCTCAGCAAGTCATGCGCGATGTGAGGTCACAGCTTTACAACAAGATCCAAAGCCAGTCGATGGATTTTTTTAGCAAAAAAAGGACAGGCGAATTGATTTCTCGCATCACCCACGACGTGCAGCTGATTGAGAATGCCGTTTCGTACGCGGTCACTGACTTATTTTTTCAAGGGTTTTCAATTTTGATCTATATTTGCATCGCGTTTTCCATCCACTTTAAAGCGGCTGCCATTATTTTTTTAGTGTTCCCGCTGATTGCTTTGCCGATCAGCCAATTGGGAAGGCGGCTTCGTAAGATTGCCAAATCTTCGCAGGAGCGTATGGCGGACATCAACTCGATTTTGCTTGAGACGATTGGCGGCATCAAGGTCGTGAAGGCTTTTTGCACCGAACGTTTTGAGATGGATCGCTTCCACGGAAAGAACCATCAATTTTATAAATTGAAAATGAAGTCCATCAAGCGAACCTTGCTCACCAATCCGTTGACCGAAATTTTTGGCGCGGTTTGTGCCATCATCATCATTCTTTGGTTGGGCCGTCAAGTGATGCATCAAGAGCTTTCGTTTGGTGTCTTTGTATTATTTTTTGCCTCAATCATGTCGACGATCAGTCCCGTGAAAAAAATGGGAAATGTCAATCTTTTGATCCAGCAGGCATTGTCGGCCAATGAACGCATTTATGAAATTTTGGACCGTCAACCGACCATCCAAGAAAAACTTGATGCTCTGGAGTTGCCGACCATTCGAGAGAGAATCCATTTCGAGAACGTTTGGTTCCGATACGATGAGGAATCGGGAGATGTTTTGAAGGGAATCAATTTGGAAGTTAAGGTTGGAGAGCTTGTTGCTATTGTTGGTCCAACGGGAACGGGCAAAACAACTCTCGCCAATTTGATTCCAAGATTTTATGATCCTTATAAGGGAAGAGTGAGCATTGACCGAACAGATATTCGCCAGGTGACATTTCGTTCATTGCGTCGACAAATTGGGATTGTCGCCCAAGAAACATTCCTTTTTAATGACACTGTCCGGGCTAATATTGCTTATGGGTGCCCTCAGATTTCTCAAGAAGATGTTGAAAGCGCAGCCAAAAAAGCCTATGCGCATGATTTTATTATGAAAATGCCGCAGGGGTATGACACCATCATTGGAGACCGTGGATTTCGCCTCTCCGGAGGAGAGAAGCAGCGGATTGCCATTGCGCGTGCCATTGTCAAAAATCCTGCCATTCTTATATTAGATGAAGCGACCTCGCAGTTGGATTCTGAATCCGAAAAGTTTGTCCAAGAAGCTCTTGATCTTCTGATGCAAGGACGCACTGTCATTGCCATTGCTCACCGTTTATCCACCATCAAAAAGGCCGATAAAATTGTGGTTCTTGACCGCGGCCAGGTTGTGGGAATCGGGCGACATGATGAATTGCTCAATTCCAGTCCGTTGTACCGAAGACTCTACGAAACCCAATTCCAGACATAAGAAAGCCCTTTCTCAAAATTGGCAGTCCTGGTAGAAAACCTCTCCTGGTCTTGAATTCTCCTCATTTATAGGCTATGCTTATTATCGAACAGAATAATTTGTG
>JANLHA010000303.1 GCA_024653845.1 Candidatus Omnitrophota bacterium
TGCGCTCACAGCCATTGCACAGATTGATCAGGAAGACCTCGCGTTTGCAAAAGACATGGTGAACGCCACAGTTTCCGCGATGCAAGCCGATACGAAACAACAACAGGACGCACTCGGAACACTCATCACGTTGCAAGATAAGAACATTGTACGTCTCACAGACGAAGAAAATGCCGTTGTGAAAGCACGTCAGGAAGTTTTGACAAAACAGATGGACAACATGCAAAAGAACGCCGACAGGGTGTTTGATTTGATTAAAGATAATACGGCCGCTGCTCTCAAATCCGGGGTGTCTCTTGCTGATTCTCCTGCGGTTGCGCTTTCAAAGATGGCTCCGTACATGACAAAAACATCAGACTTGAAAACAGAGATCGTCGATCAGGGTGGAAAGAAAGTTTTGATCAACAGCGAAACAGGAGCAGTCATCAAAGAATTTATTGAGACAAAAGCACCGGGAAGTGGAACGGCCTCTGACAAATATACCGATGTTGTAAGAGCGGACGGTTCAAAGATACGCGTTTTCTTAGATTCAACAGGTCGTCCAACAGGTGAAGAAGTATCACTTGCTGGAGCAGATCCAACAAAAGATGATGGAAAAAAACAAGCGGCTTTGGATGATGCGGCAAAATACGTTGAGTTGCTTGGTGGAGACAAAATTTCTTGGGCAACCGCTTGGAATGCTTTGAAAGCAAAATATCCGGATTCTAAAAACGAAGACCTTGATAATGTTTTGAATAAAACCAAATACTATAAACAAAAAGGTAAGAACGCATAAAAATATGGCAACATTTGAACCGTTCGCACCATCTAAACCAACGGTTGAATCGAAAAAAGTTCCGTTCGAGCCGTTCAAAAAAACGGTTACACCTTCTGTTTCAACAGATCCAGCGATTGGTCGCGCTACAAAACAAGATTTATACAATCTTCAAAAACCCGCAACCATTTCCGCACCACCACCAGAACCTCCTTTGTTGAAAAAGATCGGGACAACACTTGCAAAGTTTTCAGCAGAAACATCCATAACTTTCATAGATTTAGGATTAAAATCTGAAAGCATGCTTTCAGATTTGGCCGCAAGACATCCCGGACTTATTACAAAACTTGTCAATCCTGCTCTGTCTTCTTTCACCGAAAACTTACCAGAACCTATAAAAGATAAGGGGCTTGAGGCATGGCAAACCGTTATAAATAAAGGATCGGGAAAAATTATAGATAACGCACAAGGAGAACTTAAAAAGTTGCAGGAATCTCAATTTCTTCAGCCATCTTTTGAATATAAAAATGCGACACTAAAAGAAAAGTTATCAACACAATTACCAGAAACCGTTTTGCATCTTGGTCCAAGCGTAATAGGTTCTTTGGCGTGGTATCTTTTGGGTAGTGGAGTTGGTGCTGGTGTTCAAGCTCTTGCTGTTGCTGACGACATAAAAGGTTACGCTCGCAAAGACGGGATGGATGAAAATTTATCAGATGTACTCGGACTTAGTGCTGGATTAACAGTTGGTATCATAGACAAACTGGGTTTTGATAAGGTTTTTGGAAGTAAAACATTGTCGGACCAATTTATAAAAGGGTTCGTTTTGCGTCTCGGAAAGAAGGCTTTTATCGAAGGTGGAACAGAAGTCTTGCAGGAAGATGTCCAGCTCGCGGCAGAAGCAACCGTACGGGACGACATAACTTTAGATGAAGTGACCGAAAGAAATGTCATGTCATTTTTAGGAGGATCACTTGGAGGTGGTGTTGGAAGCGTTATTGTTGATATTTTCAACGGAACAAAAAATCAGATAAACAAATCGGCTCAACAAAAAGAACCACCACCAAAAGATCCACCATCATCTTTTGTTACAGAAAAAAAACCACCCGAACCTCCTATTTCTCAAAACTTTGTCGGGAATAAAAAATCAGAATCCGGTCAGTCTCTCATGGACAAAATGAAAAGCAAAGAACGTTTCCAAACTGGGATTGATTCGATAACAGCAAATTCAGTACAAATTGGAAACCCTGAATCCCCACAAGTGGGATCCGTATTTGAAGTGAACAATGAGCTTTTCATCGTGCGCGATTTGAATACGACAAACAGCAGCGTGGTTGGATATAAACTTCCAATGGACGGTTCACCAACAGTTACTCTCGAATCTGTTGGTGTTGCTTCTCTCAAACTTGTTCAAACAGATATTGGAACGATTCAAACTGCTATTCAGAACTCACAGATTCCGACAGATATTCCACGCAGTACGCAATTCGTGACAAATGAAACATCAAAGAAGACTCTTTCAAGGTATTTTAATGAAGGAGATTTAGCCGTTACTTTTGTTAAAAACATTGACACACCTGATGGAAGTGTTGCTTTTGGTCGCTATACTCCGCACATGATTGAGCTTGTGAATAACCCTCACAAGACAACCGCCGATCACGAAGCCGTCCACGCCTATCTCGATCTTTTCTACAACGAAGGTGAGAAACAAGCTGTCATGGATGAAGCGAAAAAACAGATGGGAGATCAGACAGGCAACGCAGAGGAGTGGGTCGCGGATCGTTTTGCTGCATTCGTACAGAGTCGTGCAAGCGTCACAGGAGCCATTCGTGACTTCTTTGATCGTGTTGTCTCATTCTTGCGTCGTGCGTTCAAGAAAACGAATCCTGATGCGGTGGCAAAGTTGTTTGAAGATATCCGCATGAAGAATCGCCCTGTCGGTGGAAAAGCACTAGCATCTGTTCAGACTGAATACTATCAAAAGCCGGACGAACTCACGGCCAAAATTTTTACGTTGCCGGAAGTTGCGGATCGCGTGACTATCGGACGCACACACCTTTCGGATTTGATGAAATCGAGCAAGGCGAACCTGAAACAGGCAGAATTTTTGTTGCTTCAAGATGTTTTGAATACACAATTCAAAGATGATCAAAAAATCGACGTTCAAGCATTCAAAGACGCTGTTCACGCACAACTCCTTCCACTCACACGCCTTTCAATGGAATCCGATGTGATGAGCGGAGAGGCTTTACGTTATGAAAACATCGTATTATCAGATGATATTCGTGGAGATGTTGAAACATACAACGAGAACATTTACGAAAGTCCTATTGAAACGAAAGCT
>JANLHA010000304.1 GCA_024653845.1 Candidatus Omnitrophota bacterium
TGCTTTCGAATTTCTTGGCTCAGGAGTCTTGTGGGCAATGTGTTCCCTGCAAGTCGGGCGGACGGATCATTACGGAACATTTGTACAAGATTGAAAATCATGAAGCTACGCAAGACAATATCGATGCCATTGTTAATGAATTTGGGAAGATTACGAATCAGACGAGATGCTTTTTGCCGACGGAAGAACAGATTTTGATTTCGAGTCTTTTAGAAAAGTTTCCAGAAGAGTTTCGTGCTCATTTGGCTGGGCCGTGTCCGTATCATCGTAATCCGGAATTGCCATTGATTGACTCTTTTGATGAAGAAGCGCATCAGTTCAAGTATACGGCCAAGGAAGAACATTTGGTCTGGAAGTGATTTTAGATATTATTAACCGCTAACAGGAGATCAGCACCGTGAAGACATACGCTTATGGATTCCCACGCGTCGGGAAAAATCGTGAATTCAAGAAATCTGTGGAGGCTTTTTGGGCAGGAGAGCTTTCGGAGAAAAAAACACAAGAGGCTTTAGTCCAGATTCAAAAAGATATTTTAGCCGCTTATGAAAAAAATGGAATAGATCAATTCCCCATTGGAGAGGTCACGGGTTATGATCCGATGTTTGATGCCGCGATCATGGTCGGAGTTTATCGTCCAAAAAATTTGAAAGCCTATTATGAATTTTGCCGCGGCAAAAATGCTTTGGAAATGACCAAATGGTTCAATACGAATTACCACTATTTGGTTCCGGATTTTTCTGCTCTTGGAGCTGTTAAATTTTCGGTGAATTGGAACAAAGCCAAGGAATATCTCGATCAATTCAAGAAAGGAACTCCGTCGATCATTGGGCCGTTCACCTTTTTGAAGTTGAGCAAGGGCATCCCAGCGGCTAAATTTGGGAAGACGCTTCAACAGTTGACCAAAGTTTATCAGAAAATTTTGGCCACGATTCCTGAGGTTCATTTAGAAGAACCGGCTTTTGTTTTGGAATTGTCCAAAGAAGAAGTCGCCATGATTCAAGAAGCGTATAAAGTATTGGCCACTAGTGGCTGTAAAATCCGTTTGATCACGTATTATGATTCTGTTGATTTTTTAAAAGAATTGACCCAATTGCCCGTGGATGCCATTGGGTTGGATTTTGTCAATGGCCCTGCCAACTTGCAATCCTTGAAAAAATATGGGTTCCCTAAAGGGAAAACCTTGATTGCCGGATTAGTCAATGGTCGCAATGTCTGGCGAACTGATGTCAAAAAAGCAGTGGAAACTCTCAAAGAAATTTCCGCGGTTGCCAAAAATGTGGTAGTTTCCAACGCGGCACCGCTTTTTCATCTTCCGATTTCATTGGAAGGAGAAGGCAAGCTCGACGCGGAGGTTAAAAAACGTTTGGCTTTTGCTCAAGAAAAATTGGAAGACATTCGTGAAATTGCCAATGTTTTTGATGGCAAGCAAAAGGCCCGAGATCTGAATCTCAATGGGCTTTGGAAAAATGAAAAGATGAGAAATCGCGTGCAAGCCTTGACGGCTGCTGATTTCCAGAAGAAAGAATCTGTCGAAGAGCGAAGAGCCATTCATGAGAAACAATTCAATCTTCCGCTTTTCCCGACGACAACCATTGGAAGTTTTCCTCAGACCCCTGAGGTTCGTAAACAGCGCGCCGATGTTCGTGCAGGTCGGATCAGCGAAGAGCAATATAAGACATTTGTCCGAAAAAGCATTGTGGATTTGGTCAAGTGGCAAGAGAAGATGGGCTTGGATGTTTTGGTCCATGGCGAGTTTGAACGCACCGACATGGTGGAGTTTTTTGCCGAAAAATTGAACGGCATCGCTACGACTCAAGGCGGATGGATCATTTCATACGGAACTCGGGCTTATCGTCCACCCGTTATCTTCGGAGATATTTCTCGTCCAGCTCCGATGACGATCGATGAGATTCAATATGCTCAAACTCTGACCAAGAAGCCAATGAAGGGCATGTTGACTGGGCCTGTCACCATCATCGCCTGGAGTTTTGTGCGCGAAGATGTACCTATTGCCGAAGTCGCATATCAATTGGGATTGTGTCTTCAGGACGAAATTCGTGATTATGAGAAAGCGGGAATTCGAATTGTGCAAGTCGATGAACCTGCCATCCGTGAAAAGGCTCCAATTAAAAAGCGTGATTGGCCGTCCTATTTTGACTGGGCAATCAATTCCTTCAAACTTTCGATCAATACTGAACCGCAAACGCAAATTCATACGCATATGTGCTACTCGGAATTTGGTGAGATCGTCGAGCAAATCGATGCGATGGACTTTGATGTCATTTCTATCGAAACGACCCGCAGCCGAGGCGATATCATCGAGAGTTTTGAGAGGATTGATTTCAAAAAGCAAATTGGGCTGGGAGTTTGGGACATCCATTCGCCAGCGGTTCCGACCAAAGCTCAAATGAAGAAAATTGTGCAGCGAGCCTTGAAGGTCATTCCGAAAGAGAATTTCTGGATCAATCCGGATTGTGGTTTGAAAACCCGTGGCTGGAAAGAAACAGAAAGCTCGTTGAAGAATTTGGTGGAGCTCAGCAAAGAGTTGCGAAAGTCCGCCCCAGCAAAGCCTAAGGCAGGCGCTTCTCGTCGACGAGTGATGGCGAGTTCTTCTTGCCAATGCTGCGAATGTTAATTCGTTTTTAAGTGATTCAAAAATCCCGGTCTTTTTATTCTACAAGGCCGGGATTTTTTATTTCATTTGTCTTGTCTCTAAGGACCTTCCTGGTTAAAATGTTGCCATGACCACGCAATCCGAATCTTCCAAGATCCTGATCATTGATGATGATCCACTGATTTTGCGTCTGATGGATGAGGTCCTCAAGACCAAAGGCTATGAAATTCTAATCGCGAGTGAAGCGGCATCTGGCCTGGAGATGGCCATTAAGAAGAATCCCGATCTCATCATTTTGGATGTGATGATGCCGATTATCAATGGTTACAATATTTGCCGTCTTCTTAAGAAAGAGGTTGGGATGCGGGATGTCCCGATCATTTTTCTGACATGCCGCTCTGAAGAAGATGACCGTCGTATCGGAGAACAGGTCGGTGCCGATGCGTATCTTCCGAAGCCATTCAATACCCCAGACCTCTTACTCAAAATTGAAGAACTTTTAAAAAGTCGTGTCCGAAGATGAACTTGGATATTTTTTATAAAATCGGTTGTGCGGTCAAAGAATGGATCCAAATTTTTGTCGAATTTGTTCAGTTGACCTACCAGACACTGTATTGGCTTTTTGTCGGGCCATTCCATAAAAAACCTGTGAAGAGTGTGGCGGTTTTTGAGCAAATGGTTTTTATGGGGACCAAATCGATTATCATTGTTATTTTTGTGATGTTGTTTACCGGGATTGTTTTGGCGATGCAATCGGCGTTTCAACTTTCGAAAATGGGGGGAACGATTTATGTCGCGAGTTTGGTTTCGGTTTCGATCTGTCGGGAGTTGGGGCCGGTCTTAACAGCCTTGGTCATCGCGGGGCGCATTGGGGCCGCCATCACCGCTGAAGTGGGATCAATGAAAGTCAACGAGCAGATCGAAGCGTTGGAAACCATGGGGATCAATCCTATCCGATATTTGGTGGTTCCTAAAGTTGTGGCTTTGTTTTTCATGTTGCCATGTCTTGTGGTCATCGGAAATTTTGCCGGGATGGTTGGAGGATACATCATCGGCGTTTTAAATTTGAAGATCAATGCGTATCTTTATATCCAAACAGCTTTCAAATACCTTTCCTTGAAAGACATTTATACAGGACTTTCTAAAACATTTGTCTTTGCCATGATCATTGCCTTGGTTGGATGTTATCAGGGGTTTCACACCAAGGGGGGAGCAGTGGGAGTGGGACGAGCCACGACGATTAGCGTGGTTACCAGTTTTATCCTGATCATTTTGGCTGATTGTGTGGTTACGGGAATTTATTATTTTAAGGATATGTAATGTATATGACTCGTCAATTGATAACCCATTCACTCACAATCGACCCGTCTCTTCTAGAATTGAAAATCAATTTGTTGACGGGCCTCAGAGTTCGCTCATGGATTACCAATTGACGAGGGAATTCTAAATCTATGCCCGAAAAACGTGTTGCGATTTCAGTCCAAAATTTGGTCAAATACTTCGGAGGCCGCAAAGTCCTCGACGGAGTCAGCCTGGATATTTATCAAGGTGAAACGTTTGTCATTATGGGTGGATCAGGATGCGGTAAAAGTACCCTTCTCCGACATATGACCGGCGCCATTGCGCCCACTTCCGGAAAAGTTTTTTTCCATGGCCGTGATTTAACGACGATGAATGATGAGGAAAAAGAGAAATTGAAACGCCGATTCGGGATGTGTTTTCAATCCGCAGCGCTTTTGGATTATTTGAATGTTGCGGACAACGTGGGGTTACCTTTGGTTGAACATACACATCTTGACCCTAAAATCATTCGCATGATTGTCAAAATGAAATTGGGGCTGGTGGGGCTGCAAGGTTATGAAGATTTGATGCCCAACATGCTCTCGGGAGGAATGAAAAAGCGTGTTGGATTGGCCCGTGCGATTGCTTTGGATCCGGAAATTGTTTTTTATGACGAGCCGACCGCGGGATTGGACCCTGTGGTGTGTGCCGTCGTCGATAAACTGATTTTAGATTTAAGCCATAAATTGCTTTTAACTTCGATTGTTGTGACCCACAATATGGAAAGCGTTTACCGGATTGCGGACCGCGCGGCCATGCTTTATCGTGGAAAAGTTTTGGAAGTGGGGACTCCGGAAGAAATTAAGAATTCCAAAAACCCTATTGTGCAACAGTTTATTCACGGACAAATCGAAGGGCCGATTGATTTCCTTCGACTTGATCAGGAATCATCAGAGCTTGTTGACTCATAGATAAAAAGGGGGAAATATGCAGTTGAATAATGAAACCAAGATAGGAATCTTCGTTGTGATTGTTTTAGCCGTCTTGGGGGTGATCACATGGAAAGCAGGGAATTTCAATGTGGCTTATAAAGGTTACTCGGTGAAAGTCGAATTCACAAGCATCGACGGGATCAGCTTTAACGCTCCGGTCACGTTCAATGGATTTGAGGTGGGACGAGTGACAGACATTGATATTGTCTATGGAGAAAGGCCTCATATTCAACTGACATTATGGGTTCGTGACCATGTGAAACTGCCTAAGAATACCGAAGCCCTTATCAAGAATATGGGATTCATGGGTGAGAAATACGTGGCTTTGACAGCCAGAGAATCAACTTCTGACTTTTTAAGTCGTGATGAAGTTATCGTTGGGAAAGATCCCGGCAGTTTTGAGAAAATTCTGGCGGATGGGGAAGTCATCGCCAAGAATCTGAAAGACATTTCTGAGCAGGTCAATGGGCACTTGAGCAAGAATGAAGGAGCAATTGATTCGATCATTTCAGATTTCCGCATCTCGATGAAAAATATCTCTTCCATTTCGGGGAATATGAATGAACGCTTGGATGTGAATAAATATTTGATTGATGATTTGGTTTTGAATCTTAACACGACGAGCAAGAATTTGAGTGAGATGAGTGAGGA
>JANLHA010000305.1 GCA_024653845.1 Candidatus Omnitrophota bacterium
GAACAATACCGGCACGGCCACCGTCTTTGAGGTAGCGCACCATAAGCATCAGAAAAAGATCAGCGCTTTCCGTTGTGCGGAAATTTTGGGGAAAGTTAGTCTCTGCTCCATCCGTAACCGAGGCGCCGAAAGGTGGATTGGCAAGGATAACGTCCACCCGGTCTTTTTGCCCGATGGAGGTGTATTCCCGGTTTAAGCTGTCAGTATAATCCACATTCGGTACTTCAATGTCGTGCAAGATTAAATTGGTAACACTGAGCATGAAGGGAAGCGGTTTAAACTCCATGCCGTGAATATTCTTTTCAAGGGCATTGAGGTCTTCAACACCTTTAATGTCTTGCTTGCGGATATTTTCTATCGCGCTGGTTAAGAATCCGCCCGTACCACAGGCAGGATCCAGCACCTTTTCACCTAATCGAGGGTTGATCATTTCCGTAATAAACTCTGTCAAGGCACGGGGAGTATAAAATTCCCCATAATTTCCCGCGCTTTGGAGATCGCGCAAAATCGTTTCGTAAATATCGCCAAAAACATGCCTGTCTTCCGAACTATTAAAATCGATCTGATTTAGCTCGTTAAGCACCTGACGGATGATAGTTCCGTTCTTCATGTAGTTATTGGTGCCGTCGAATATTTCGCGGATAATGAGGGCGCGTTTATTGCCTGAACTTACATCGAGATTTTTGAGTTGAGGAATCAATTTCCCATCAATAAACTCTTTCAGTTCATCGCCGGTCATGCCTTCATCATCAGCCGCCCAACTGCGCCATTGCAATTTCTTTGGCATTGGTGAAACATATTTGTCATTGAGAAGCTCGATCTCTTTGTCCTTGTCGTCAAGGATTTTGAGACTGATCATCCAGCCCAACTGCTCAATGCGCTGCGCGTCTCCGGACACGCCCGGATCCTTGCGCATAATGTTCTGTAATGTTTTTATAATATTACCGATGTTTTTCATCTTGTTCCTCTCACAAAGCACACAGAGTTCACAAAGTTCTATATATTTCCATTGATAACTCGCCGAATACCATTCTTTAGTAAAATTTCATTTTCATTCATTTTTTCTTCGTGAGCTTTGTGTTCTTTGTGAGAGGCTTTTTAAGCCGCGGCATAAAGCTCATGCTCCAATTCTTCAATAACATGAAGATACTGATCTCTCCCGCCGAAAATCTGAACGATTTCCGTGGGTGTCCCGATTTGATTAAACGGTTCTATTCTCAAAATTGCAAGGTCTTCTATATTTTCAATGCCCTCGTCGGCATATTTATCCAGGAGCGCCTCAATAACCATCCGTGCTTTCTCCCCATATTTCGTGAAATAATTGCGCTTCTTTACATTTTCCGCGCGCTCCCGCCGGGTAAGCGCAGGCATGTCCCACGCGATGTGGCAGATAAGGTCAAATATATCCAAATCCTTTTTTACCTCTGTCGTCAGGTTTTCTGGAATAATCCCATGCGATTCTAATTCCTCTATAACCGCTTTCTTCTTATGAGCGCTGTTCCAGCGAGCAAGGAAATCATCCAGGGATTGGAACTCCTGTAAGATGCTCTTCTTTGTGTAATCTTTGAGGCTTTCGGTGATAAGTTTTCCGTTTGCATCCAGATGCTGAACTCGCTCGTTTAACACCGAAACATCCACTCCGGCCACATACACCTTCTGCCGGGGCTCAGACACAATTATACCGCCTTGAATAATTTCTGGTTGTGTGGGGTATTTAACCGAATCTTTTTTCTCAAAATCCACAGGCTGACCGTTTTCAGGATCAATAATCTCCTGGTCTTCTTCTGGATGAATATCTTGCTCAGTTAATTCCTCTTCGCCCTTAACTTCCTTAATCATGACCGGGTAACCGTCAAACGCCGGATCCGCGAAAATATCTGTTACTTTTCGAAAGTCCATGATGGCAAAGAACATCTTATCATAATCTTCGTTAATACGAGTTCCTCGACCTATAATTTGTTTAAACTCTGTCATTGACTTGATGTTTGAATCAAGTACGATCAATTTACAGGTCTGTGCGTCGACACCGGTCGTCATTAATTTTGAAGTGGTCACGATAACAGGATAACGCTCCTCAGGATTTACGAAATTATCCACTTCTCGCTTGCCTTCGTCATCATCACCGGTTATTCGCATAATATACTTGTAGTTCTCAAGCGCCAAATCCGAGTTCTCAATAGCCAGTGCCTGTCTCATGCGCTCGGCGTGTTCAATATCCACACAAAAAACTATTGTTTTATTGAAGCGATTCGTTTTCCTCAAATACTCCGATACTTTCCTGGTGACAATCTTCGTTCTCTCATCAATCACTAAATTTCTATCAAAGTCTTTGATGTTATAAATACGATCTTCAATCTCATTGCCATCCGTATCTTTTTTGCCTGCCTCAGGCCGCCAGCCCTCAAGGTCAGTACTAAGACCGACACGAATGACTTTGTAAGGGGCTAAAAATCCATCCTCGATACCTTGCTTGAGTGTATAGGTATAAATCGGATCGCCGAAGTATTCTATGTTTGATATTTCTTTTGTTTCCCTCGGTGTTGCGGTAAGGCCGATATGGGTTGCGGAACTAAAATAATCAAGTATCGCTCTCCATGCGCTATCAGCGGCCGCGCTTCCGCGATGGCACTCGTCAACGATCACAAGATCAAAGAAATCCCGGCTGAATTCTTTGTAGGCATCCTTGTCTTCATTGTAGTTCGTTAACCCTTGATAAAGGGCAAGGTATATCTCAAATGCTTTATCAATCTTCTTCTTTTTTATGACAGTCATCCGGTCTTTAAAATGTTTAAAGTCATTGCGCTTGGTTTGATCAATAAGCACATTGCGGTCTGCTAAAAAAAGAATCCGTTTCTTCCTGCCGTTTTTCCAAAGCCGGTATATTATCTGAAAAGCGGTATAGGTCTTTCCCGTTCCGGTAGCCATTACTAGAAGGATTCTGTTCTGCACACGGGCGATGGCTTCCACGGTTCGGTTAATGGCTATCTGCTGATAATAACGAGGTGCCCGCCCTGATCTGTCAAAGAAATAGTCAAAAGATGCGATCTCTTCCTGTTCAGGAGTTTCAATCTTTTTATACCTTTTGTACATCTTCCAAAGCTCATCGGGGGAAGGGAAAGCA
>JANLHA010000310.1 GCA_024653845.1 Candidatus Omnitrophota bacterium
TAGAAACATCATTTTTCCTTCTACAGTTTCGGATTCATTGGCGTTTCTTCTCTCAATCGCGCCTCGATTCCGGTAGAGTTCCATGGTTACATTATGTAGGCCTGGCCGAAAATGAATTTCAACATATTCCTGGCCGGGCCTCAGCGGTGTGACAACAGGATCACCAATTTGGATGACTTGGGCGTGAACGAGAGGAGAAGACAAAAAGGTAAGAATCATAACGGTTAACAGTGTTCTCATTTTTTCCTCACTTTTCTTGTATGACAATCTAAGTCAAGTATTTATGATTAGGGGGTGGGTTGTCAAGGGGGTGGATAGAGGTAATTTTTTGAGGCCAAATTTTGGCAAATATAAAATGGGCATGATATACTTTGACCGCTTATAAATATATTTTTTCAAATTTAATTTATAATGAAAATTCCTCTATTTTCCCATCGTCTTTTGAGCCTCTTAATCGTGTTCAATCTCTTTTGGACACCGATCGTACCGCTGCAAGTTTCCTACGCTGCTGCTCCGTTTAAACTTCCTGAAGGATTGATCCAACCATCGAGTTCAACTTTACCTGTGATCTTGAGGGGAGTGAAAGTCCATCCAGAGAATCCCTTGATGTTTGATTTTTATGTGGATGTAGGTGATGCTCAGCATCAGGGCGAAGAGCTCAAGCAAGAATCTGAGAAGCTGATTCGGTATTTCATGGCCGCACTGACAGTCCCGGAAGAGAACTTGTGGGTGAACCTTTCACCGTACGAGAAGGAGAGAATTGTACCTGAGAAGTTGGGAATGACGGATTTGGGGAAAGATATGTTGGCTCAGGATTATTTGTTAAAGCAGTTAACGGCGTCCTTGATGTATCCAGAGAATGAGTGGGGAAAGAAGTTTTGGGCCAAGATTTATCAAGAAGCTCAAGAGAAGTATAAGACAACCCAAGTTCCCGTGAATACGTTTAATAAAGTATGGATTGTTCCTGAGGAAGCGGTGATTCATGAGGAAAGTGATGCGGCATATATGGTGGGAGGAAGACTGAAGGTGATGCTGGAAGAGGATTATTTGGCGAGGGAGAAGGGGACAAAGAAATCGATAAAGAATTTTAAGACCGACAAGTTATCTTCTGAAATTATCAAAGAAATTGTTATCCCTGAACTGGAAAGAGAAGTGAATGAAGGGGAAATGTTTGCCTCATTGCGACAGATGTATCATTCCATCATTTTGGCGGTTTGGTACAAGCGTAATTTGAAAAAAAGCTTCCTCGGTGAGACTTATGTTGGGAAAGACAAGGTGGAAGGAATTGATCTTGAAGACAAGACGATTAAGCAGCAGATTTATGATCAATATGTGAAGGCATTTAAGAAGGGAGTTTATAACTACATCAAAGAGGAGTATGACCCGACGACTCAGCAGATGATTCCAAGAAAATATTTTTCTGGCGGGCTGGGATTTGAGAGAGCGGGGTATCGCAATGATCCGCGAGATGCTGCCGTGGTTAAAGCGCAAGGCGGGCGAGAAGGTGTGCAAGTGACGGCAGGTTTGCAGACAACTCCTCCCAAGCCGGAATTCGGCTTCGGCGGGAATGCGGTCGACGGAGAAATCGTTTTAGCCCAGCGCGCGGCTGAGGCTGGGAATTTTGATGAGGTTCAGCGGCATATTGAACAAGCGATCCGTCTGATGCGCGATGTGGATTTTGAGGCGATGGAGGGCGGGTATCCGGTTGCGGATATGATCAATCCATCTCAGTATGAGATAGCGAAGGATGTGATTCGACGGTTGATTGCCGATCGTGAACCAACACCAGAGATTGAAGAATTTTATCTTGCCTTGCAAGAGGATAAGAATGGTGAAGAGCTGAAAGCAGCGCTGAAACAAGATTACTTGCGGAGGTTATCGGAGAGATTTGGATTTGATTTGACGGCTGAAGAATATTCTTATGATACCGGTCATTTAGCGCAGCTGTTAGAAAGTCGTCCTCAAGTCACGGCAGAGGGATTACAAATCATAGGACGTTTGGAAAAATTAGCAGAGAAGGAAGGCTTGGATTATGGCTTAGTGTCAGCAACGTTATCGAAACAAGCCCAGCCATTTTCTGAAGAGTTGATGAAAATTTTTGCTGGTCAAGAGGACCAGGAAAGAATTGTTGCCACTTTAGTTCGAATGAAAGAAGCCGGCTTAAGGGTTCTAGGCATTACGGGTGTATTAACGGCAGCGGAAGTTGAAATATTGATCAGAAAGAATGAGGTTGATTTGTTGAGACTTTCGGGGATGTCGACGGAAGATTTGATAAGAAGGGTAATAGCAGTCGTGAAAGGGTATGAAGATCTGAGTCGGACAGACCAGCAGCCACTGATGAGACGATTGATTCCTTTTGAGATTGTGGATTTGATAGGTGATTATTTTGGCGTCATAGGAAACAAGACGCGTCTTATTATAGGTGTGCAAAGAAATTATTGGAACTGGATGAAGCAGGCCTCAAACAAAGTTAAAAAGATCGAAAATCGGGTGGGTGGCCGCGCGAATGCATGGTTCATCGTGATTGGTCAAGGCATTGAAAAGACAGATGATTGGGTGGCTCGCGCAGAAAAAAAAGTCGGTGAGATTCAGGATCGTGTAGGAGGAAATGCGAATGCGTGGCTTATTGTTAGAGCTCAAGGACTTACTCAAGTCGATCAATGGTTAATTGAAGCCGAAACAAAGGTTGATGAGATTGAGGGACGCGTCGGGGGACGATCAAATGCTTGGACAATTGTTAGAGGCCAAGGAGTTAAGAAAGTGGATGCATGGCTAGAAAAAGCTGAAGGTTCGGTTCGGGCGATTGAAAATCGGGTGGGTGGACGAGGCAATGCCTGGAAGATCATTATGGGTAAAGGACTTGAGAGAGCCCAAGCATGGGTCGAGTCGGCGGCCGGTAAAGTTGCTGAAATAGCCGATCGAGTTGGAGGAGAAAATAATGCCTGGCACATTGCGATTGCTCAAGGCATTGAGAGGCTTGATGATTGGGTTGTTCGCGCAGAACGCAAAGTTGAGGAGATTGAAAATCGAGTTGGCGGTCGTACCAATGCCTGGAAGATTGTGGGGGGACAGGGTATTGAAAAAACGGATGCCTGGGTCGCTCAGGCACAAAAAAAAGTTGATATGATTGCTGACCGCGTCAATCCAACATATGCATGGCTTATTGTCATTGGTCATGGGATCGAAGAAGCTGATGATTGGGTGGCACGTGCGGAAGAGAAAGTTGGTGAAATTGAAAATCGGGTGGGTGGGCGTCGAAATGCTTGGTATATCGTCATCCGTCAAGGGATTGAAAAGGTGGATGCCTGGGTGAGTCGAGCGGAAGAAAAAGTTGATGATATTGAGGCGCGAGTGGGAGGACGTGCCAATGCCTGGACGATTGTCAATGGTCAAGGCATTGAAAGGACGGATGATTGGGTGAGCCGAGCTGAAAAGAAGGTAGAAGTTATCAAGACACGTGTGGGAGGAGCAGGTAATGCTTGGGATATTGTGATGAGTCATGGCTTTGAAAGACTGGATGTTTGGATCAGTAGCGCCGAGAAGAAAGTTGATGAGATTGAAGGTCGAGTTGGTGGCAAGGCCAATGCATGGAGAATTGTTAGAGGTCAAGGAGTTGATAAGGTTGATTTTTGGATAACTCAGGCAGAAAAGAAAGTTAATGAAATTGAAAGTCGTGTGAGAAACCGTACTAACGCTTGGGTTATTGTCATCAGTCAAGGACTCGAATCTATTGATGATTGGATTAATTTGGCAGAAAGAAAAGTGTCTGCAATCAAAGATTCGGTAGGGGGAGAAGCTAATGCTTGGGCGCTGCTGATTGCCTGGGGGATAGAGAGAGTTTCTGATGAAATTTCAACCCGTCGGCAACGGATTGACGAAATGATGCGAGATCGAGGCCTGAGTCTCAACCAAGCTTGGCGTAGCATTTTAAGAGAGACTTTGGAGGGAGATACTGATACGATTTTGAGCGCTGAATCTGCCGATGACACCCCTCCCAAGCCCGAATTCGGTTTTGGCGGGAATGCTGTCGACGGGGAAATAGTTTTAGCGCAACGCGCCGCTGAGGCTGGTGACTTTGATGCCGTGCAA
>JANLHA010000315.1 GCA_024653845.1 Candidatus Omnitrophota bacterium
CTCAATTTTTAAAGAGGACACGATTCCCGACACTCGCGCAATTACATTAGAGTTGTTTTAAGGAGAATTGCGCGGGTGGCGGAATTGGTAGACGCGCACGTTTGAGGGGCGTGTGGGGAAACCCATGAGGGTTCAAGTCCCTCCCCGCGCATTTTATTTTTTTATGTCCCATCCTATCCAAGTCAGTGCAAGTATACTTTGTGCCAACTTTGCCAAGCTCGGCGATGAAATCAAGCGCTGCGAAGACGCGGGCGTTGATATGATTCACGTCGATGTGATGGACGGCCATTTTGTCCCTAACATCACTATTGGCCCCATCATCATTCAGGCCATTCGGCCTTTAACAAAATTGCCTATTGAAGCCCACTTGATGATTGAGCATCCCAGCCTTTATCTGGATGACTATATGGACGCTGGTGCGGATATCATTTCAGTTCAGGCAGAATGTTATGGTCCTCTGCGACCAGGATGTCAGGAATTGGGGCAATATCCCAAGGAAGTTGATGAGATCGATGTGAAGAAGGCCAAGGCGGACATTGATCGAATCCATGCAAAAGGAAAGAAAGTTTTTATGGTCGTCAATCCTGGAACGCCCTTGTGTTTTGATGCGCTTCTTTCGAATTTGGACGGAGTGCTCATCATGTCCGTCAATCCTGGATTTTCCCGACAAAAATTTATGCCTTCCGTCCTTCCCAAAATTCAAAAATTGCGCTCGATATATCAGGGAGACATTGCCCTTGATGGAGGAGTCAATGCTGTCACCGCTCCCGAAGCGGTCAAGGCAGGTGTGAATATCCTGGCGACGGCGAGTTATTTTTTTGGTGCCGAAAATCCCCAAGAAGCGGTTCAATATCTCAAACGTCTTGGATGATTGTTCTCGGATACCCGCATTTGAAAACCCTCAGGTTCCATGATATTCTTAAGTTATTGCAGAAGGGGAAAATCTATGCAAACAAATCAGAAAAAAGGTCAAACGGTTATTGAATATCTGTTGATTCTTGCGGTTGTTGCGGTTGTTGTTTTGCTAGGATTTGTCACGTACGTTCCTCGTAGTCAGAAAATTTCGGGAGAATTTTTTAATAAAGCGGCTAATTTTATTATGGATAAGCCGCCCGCCCTGGATGCTAGGGGTGCTCAGAGGAATTATCCCTAATTTCTTTTCGTTGATCTCGAACAAATTTGCTTTTATTGAAATTTTTAGCGTATTTTTTCAATTCCGCGCTGATTTGTGCGATTTGTGCCACGTGAGTGATGGGCTGATTGCTGTTGCTGACCACGCCAATAGAGACGGAGAGAAGTTCTGATTTGGTTTCCTTGCCCTGACGGTCCTTCCCAATGATATATCCTGCCCGTTGATCTTCTTTATTATAAAATTGTTTGCTCAAATTCCCAAAGCCAGAAACAATTTTTTCGCAAATTTTGTCTATCACGTTGTTATCGGCGATAAACACAAAATCATCGCCACCAATATGTCCAATAAAGGCTTGATCTCCGGCAATTTCTCGAACGTTTTTGATCAGGAATCGAGCAACTTCTCGGATGACATCGTCCCCTCTTTCAAATCCATAACGGTCATTATACATTTTGAATTTATCAAGGTCTGCATAGGCAACGGCGAATATTTTTCCGCTGCGGATGCATTTATCTAGCTCTTCCATGATGGAGGTGTTCCCGGGTAAGTGGGTGAGGGGATTGGCATCCAAACTTCGACTGGTTCGACGAAGGATCATGCGAATTTTTGCCAAAAGAGCTTCGGGTTCAAAGGGCTTGACGATGTAATCGTCTGCCCCGGCTTCAATGGCTTTGACCATGTCTTTCACATCGCTTCGTCCGGTAAGGACAATGAAAGGAATGTGTTGCAAGAGAACGTCTTTCTTAAGCTCAACGCAGAAATCTTTTCCACTCATTCCAGGCATCACATAGTCGCAAAGAATAAGATCAGGAACTTTGGCTTTGATCAATTTGAGGGCTTCTTCTCCGCTTTGAGCTGGGAGAACAGTGAAGTATTGCGAGAGGGTGAGATCCAGAACATCTAGGATATCGGGGTCATCGTCGACGATAAGAACTTTTTCTTGGCGCATATAGATTTTTTACGCCAAGGAAGCCCGATTTTTCCAAATCATTTTTGAAGTGGTCGTCGAGCTTGCTTGCCGCATATTAGACAGTATTATATTCTATCTTGTTGAGAGGTAAAGAAAAATAAAAGCAGGTTCCTTTGCCGAGCTCACTCGTCACAGCCATGGTTCCACCATGCGCCTCAATGATTTTTTTAGCAAGGGCAAGACCTAAGCCCGAACCTTTTTCTTGATGATTGATCATGTTGTTCACTCGATAAAACTCTTCAAAAATTTTAGGAATATCTTGGGGGGCGATACCAATGCCGGTGTCGATGATCCTAACGATGATGTGGCCTTCTTCTTGCTGGGCTTCAGCGCGAATGTTCCCCCCCGACGGTGTGAATTTGATTGCATTGCTCAAAAGATTGATTAAGACGCGTTCAATTTGACTTTTGTCGACGTGCATTTGGGAAAGATGAGAGGGGCAAGAAATAGAAAATTGCAAGTTTCTTTCTTCCATTTGAGGGTTGAGAAGGTCATGAACCTCACGAAGGAGCAATTCAAGATGACAAAATTCTAAGCGCATTTCTAAGCGCCCGGCTTCAATGCGCGAAAGGTCGAGGAGGTCATTAATCAAATTGACGAGGCTATCGGAATGATCGTTGATTTTTGCTAATCTGCTGGATACCATTGGGGGAATCGCACCCATTCGTCCATTCATCAAGAGGGATGCGTATCCTTTGATGGAAGTTAAGGGAGTGCGTAATTCATGAGAAACCGCCGAAATGAATGCGGATTTGGATTCACTGATTTTTTGAACTCGATCCAAGGCCGAAGACAGTTGCTGGGTGCGTTCTTGAACTTTGATTTCAAGGTCTTGACGGGCCTGAAAAACTTCTTCGAAGAGGCGGGCATTTTCGATGGCACTTCCGATTTGATCGGCCAAGATAGAGATGAGTTCTTCGTCGCCTTCGGTTAGAGCAAAATCATCAGAGGAATTTGCCGCGATGAGAAACCCTATTGCGGAAGCCTTTTGCAAAATGGGCGTAAGCATGAAATTTTTAATTGAGGGAAAGTGCCCCAGGGGGAGAGGGTCATCTTTGATTTTTTTCAAAGATGTGGAGGAGAAGGCTTTCCCTTGATAGAGGATCTCTAAAATTGCAGAAGAGTTGAGTGTTTTATAGAATTCATCAATTTCCTTCAAAGTAAAATCAGAATTAAGGCGCAAGTTGAGTTTCCCGTCGAGATCCAGGGTCAAAATGAGATATTTTTCAAATCCCAATTGAGTGAGTGGGGCTTCTTTGAGGCGTTCAAAAATTTCTTCTTCGTGAAGGGTCGAGTTGATCAAGCGAGAAATGTTTTGCAAGGCATTGAGTCCGCGCAAACGCTTGTCGAGTTCTTCTTGGGTGCGATTGAGTTCCAAGTCTGTCTTGACCAAAAGTCGGGCGTGATAATCCAGCTGAGTAAAGGATTTTTGTAGGTTTTGGAAAGATGCTTGGGAGTTTTTGAGGCGTTGACGGGTTTGAAAAAGAAAAAAAGAAAGAATGCCTAAAAGGCAAAGAGAAAGACCTGAAAGTGGAAGCCAAAAATTTTCCATAGATGGGTTGGATGCTGTTTAACTATAGCATGATTTTTTGTAAAATGTCCATGTCCATGGCGGTATTTTTTATTGACGTCGAGAGAGGATATGGTAATATGAATTTCTCAAAAATTTGATTTTGGGCCCCATCGTCTAGCCTGGTTAGGACGTCTGCTTCTCAGGCAGAAAACACCGGTTCAAATCCGGTTGGGGCTACCAAATTTTAGGAGCCGAAGGGCTCTAAAATTTGGTTAGTCTCATTCCGCTTGATCTTGCTAGTTCTCCCTTAACCTTTTCTAATCTACAGCTAATCTTTCTCTAATTTATTTTTCTTATTATAAAACTAATTACTGGAATCACATTTTAAGAAGCATACAAGGAGGAAAAAATGAAAAAAGTTATGGTCGCTGCCGTTGGTTTGATTTTAAGTGTGACGTTATTCAGCTGTGGACCTAAGCCAGCTGCCAACTCTCAGGAAGCCATTGCCACTTCAAAGACCAAAGGTTCTGTGGAGCAACAGGCTGAATATTTGGTGGGCCAGGCCAAAAATTTTCTCCGCAAAGAAAATTATGACGAAGCCATTCAGACGGCAAATTATGTTCTGATCAATATTGATCAAACATCTGCAGAGGCGCAGGCGGTGATTGCGCAAGCTCAACAAGAATTGCAAAAAGTGGCACAAAAAAAGATGGACGAACTTCAGAAACAAGCCAATAAAACCATGGATGATATGAAGCAGAACGTTAAATCTTGGGAATAATCGCGATCACCACGCGGATGATGAGTGGGAAGGAAGGGCAATTTAGATCATTCTAAGTTGCCCTTTTTGTTAGTTTCTACTGGTTTGAATATTTAGCTTCTTAATCCCAAGTCCATTGAGGACATCGAGCACGTCGACGACGCGTTGAAAATACGTTGATTTATCGACGTTGAGGGTAACGGCTGCTTCAGGATTTTTTTTATAAATATGATCGAGCCGGTCTTTCAAATCTTTGAGCGTCACCACGTTTTTTTCTAAATAGATCACTCCTTCGTTTGAAATGAAGACATTGATAACTTCGGTTTTGATGGTGCCTCGCGCGGATTTGGATTGAGGAAGATTGATTTCAATCGGGGGCGTCAGGATGTGTCCAACAGTAACAATGAAAATGATCAAAAGGACCAAGCTTACATCAACCAGGGGGATGATATTGATTTGAGCTAAGATTTCGTCATCTTCGTGATGTTTCATGGGTTATTTTGAAAGGTAATAAGAAGTGATCGAGTGAAATTTTCTGATGACAAAATAATTTTTCGGACCGTTCGTACAAAATAGTTATAAGCTGCTGCCGCGGGGATCGCGATAAATAATCCTAGCGCGGTCGCAACAAGGGCTTCTGACACGCCCGCCATCACGACATCCCCGCCGGGCTTGCTGACGGAGAGGCCATGAAAGGCATGGATGATTCCAAGAACCGTCCCAAGCAACCCTATGAAAGGGGCAATGCTGACAATGGTGCCTAAGAATGTGATTCGGCTTTCTAGTTGTAATTTTTCTTGAGATAAAATGATGGCCAGATAATCTTCCATGTTCTTCCCGCTTTTTTTAAGATATCTTAAAACTTGGGTTGCAACGCAGGCTGTAGACGTGGGCTCATCTTTGAGGATTTGTAAAATTTTTTCCAAATCATGCTCTTGCAGGGCATCTTGAATTTTTTCATTCAAATGTCGGATATTTCCCTTTTTTCTAAGAAGGATGAAATACCTTTCTAGGATGATCGCCCAGGACAACACTGACAAAATAATCAAAAGATAAATGATCCATTCTGTGCTTATTAAGGAAAAAGACAACAAACTTTGGATGATCATCTAAGGGAATCCTTTCTGTTGAAGAGAGATAAATTCTAACAAGGCCTTTTATAAAAAGCAACCCTGTCATTGCTCTCGCCCATAAAAATTTATGGCGGGCTCGAGGAATGAATCCTGCCCTTGATGTGTTGTATTGATGATTGTGGAAGGCTTCATTTCAAAGGTGTTTTGACACCCCCTAAGGGGTTTGTTATAATTGCGACGACATTTAGTTCATTATCATGAGTTAATTAAGTAAGGGGAAGAGTTGTGGGAGATAAAGAGCCTAGACATGCAATTCATCCTGCTGGCAACATTTTTGGGCAGGATAAAAATTCTGATGAAACAATCCGCGGATATTTGAAATTCTTCTCTTTTGATGGATATTTTGTTTCAAGCATAGCTCTTTTAGGATATGGATTTTATAGTTTATGGGCAAAAAAAATTTTTAATATTTTTTGGCTTATGGAAAAAAATTGGTCGAACCATCGGGAGCCCTTGGTTGTTTTTCAAGAATCGGACCCAAGTGGATTCAGCTTTAGTGCTGTTGTCTTTCTAGGAGTTGGGTTGCTTCTTTTTTTAAATTTTCTAGGGTCCTATGCAGGATATCAAGAGAAATTAGCACGACAAAAAGTGAGGGATGATGATGCAGCGTCTAAATAAATTTTATTTTTTCATGGCAATCACTATTGTGGTATTAGGAAGTTCCCCCTTGGTGCGTGCTCAGGAACAGCAATCCGCCGCACAATCCCTTCAAGACGAAAATACCCATCTTAAAAAAGAATTGGCCGACTTGTACGTTTCCACAAATAAAAAAATTAAAGATCTTGAGAAACAGATTCTTGAGAGTGAGCGGCTTTTGGCCAAACGTGTGACGCAGGCTCAGAATTCCATGATGAAGGAACTCGAGCAATATAAAAAGAGTGCTTCTCAAATTCAACCTGTTACGGGAAGTCCAGCCGAAAAATTGCAATCCACCGAAGAGCTGTTGCAAAAAAATGAATCTTTAACAAAACAATTGGAAGAACAGAAAGCCAAAAGTGAAGAGCTTCAAACCCAATTGAAAGAAAATGAAATTTTACAAGAGAAGGTGATTGAAGAGGCGCGAGCTCCGCTCCAGACCCAGGTGGGAGAACTTCAACAAAAGTTGGCTCAACAGGAAACGGGTCAGCAAAAAATTGCGGAGATGATCAAGCAGGCACGTGAACCTTTGCTGGGAAGAATTCAAAGCCTGGAAACGGATTTGCAAACTCAGGAAAAGCTTTGGGCAAGTCGTTTGGAACAACAGAAAACAGCGTCGGAGGTCCAAGTCGGCCCATGGCAGCAGCAAATTCAGGTTCTTGAAAAAAGAAGTGCAGATGCCGAGGCACTGGTTGCTGATTTAAAGTCTCAATTGGCTTCTCGAGAAAATCAAAGCATTACTCATCAGAAAAAAAATATAGAGACAGAGCAAGCATTTCAGAAAATGAAAGATGAGAGAGACGAGGCGGTTAAGCAGTTGACAGATTTGCAGAACAAATATGGTGAGGATCAACAAAAAATAGCATTTTTGGAGGAAGCTCTTAAGCAAGAAAAAGAAAGTTTGCCCCAGCAGATTGACGTCGCCAAGAAGCCGCTGGTTGAAGAGGTGGCTTCTTTAAAAAATCAATTGCAATTGTTGGAAGCATCGATTCCAGAAAAAATTGAGCAGGTCCGTTTACCTTTGGACGAAAAAATTTCTCAATTGACGAAAGATTTAGAGTCTCTTCAGAATTCCATACCTGCTCAAGTGGAAGAAGGTCGCAAGCCATTGTACGAAGAGAATCAAGCCTTACAGAATCAATTGAAAGAGGTCAAAAATCTTTTTCCCAAAAAAGTC
>JANLHA010000317.1 GCA_024653845.1 Candidatus Omnitrophota bacterium
GGAAAGCAAGCCGTTGATTGGGGAAAGATGCGATTTTATAGCCCCCTCGATGTTTTTAATACCGTTGGACCTATCGAATTGGAGCGAGATCAGCGCTCAGGGATTGATGCCATCAACTTCAATTTTTCATCCAGTGAATTTGGCGGAGTCAATCTTGTGGCCTCTCCTGGACATCATTCTGAAGAAAGTCATTATGGCTTAAAACTTTACCAGAAATTTGGGACGTATGATTTGGCTTTGATTGCCAGTCATGTTTCGGAAGACGAAACCCTGGGCGTTTCTTTTGATGGATATCTTGGAAAAGCTGGATTTCGTGGGGAGTTGGCTCAGGTATGGTTAAGCAATGATAGGAATTTTTCTCGGGCGAGTTTAGGATTGGATTATAATTTCACAGAGAAGCTCTATATTCTGGGAGAATACTTTTATAATGGCGGGCCGGAAGACAACAACCCAAGTGCGCTTGCCTTTTCTTATGATAATGCCCGTCGTTTTTTTTCTTTAGAGAAAAATTTATTAGGATGGTGGGTTCAGTATGAATGGACGGCTTTATTCAAATCTAACCTTTATTTGATTTATGACTGGGATGGGAAAAGTGTCGTTACGAACCCCGAATTGCGGTATAGCCCAACGCAAAATTTTGATTTTGCTTTAGGCGCGCAATTGTTTTGGGGAGAATCCCTTAGTGAATTTGGAGACTTAAAAAATATTTACTATGCGGAGGCCAAATGGTTTTTTTAAACAAGACTCTCCGCCAGTTAAGGGCTCGATATATCCTCAAGTCTTGTCTTGCCCAAAAGTCTCAAAATTTGATCCAACTTTCTCAGGCCCACGCTGTCCAGGCTTTTCATAATGCTTATCATAAAAGTTTGTCTTACCGTCAATATATCCATGCGAAGGGCCTTTCGACGAAAGATATTCATGATTTCATGTCTTTCCAAAAACATGTTCCTATCTCGAGCAAAGAAACGGTTTATCATGATTGTCAGATGATTGCGGATGAACTATGGGGGAAGAAATCTTTTTCTCCGCAGTCCCTCTTGCTTTCCTCTGGGACTTCTGGCCAATTTGCTTTTGGGCTGAGTACCATCGAAGAATTGAAGAAAAATGCTATTCTCTTGGAAGTTTTTTTGGATCATTATTTCCAAATTTTTCGTCAAAAAACATTGATCATCAATTGTTTATCTGTTGTTGAACTCCCCTCAATTTATGCAACCGTTGTTAAGGTTGGCCCCCGAGTCGATTCATTAGTATATGTTTTGGGCAATATCGCGCCGCATTTTGATCAGATCATTATCATTGGAGATAATTATTTCTTAAAAAATGCCATTGAGGAATGTTTATTTAAAGGGATTGCTCTTGAGAAGTTGAAAATTCATTTGATCCTTGGCGGGGCATATTTAGCTGAGAATTTACGAGAGCATCTGAATAAAGTTTTATTAGCAAATGCGAAAGAGGATGGGAATCGGCGTGGTCAAATCCTTTCCTCCATGGGAATTTCAGAGTTCGGGTTGAATATCTTCTTTGAAAGCCAAGAAACGATTGCCTTACGTAAATTGGCTCAAAACAGTTCTATGCTTAGGGAGCTTCTTTTTGACCCAACATATCCCGATTATCTCCCCATGTTCTTGAATTATTTGCCCCAGCTTTTTCTGGTAGAGGAAATTGACCAGAATGTCGTGGTGACTAATACGAATCAAGATGCGTCTCTCTTATTGGTTCGATATAACACGTATGATAAGGCAAGAATATTATCTTATGATTTTTTGAAAGGCATTTTGCAAAAAATTGTATTGCCGGCAGGGAAAAAGATTGAAGACTATCTTCCAGCTTTCCATTCTCCGCTGATATTGATGTATGGGCGTGGGGATTACTTTAATCTGGATGAGGAGAAAATTTATCCTGAGCAAATTCAAGACTTATTATTTCAAAATCTTGAAATGGCTTCACAGATTACAGGCTATTTCCGTCTTTCTGATGGATCTCGAGGTCCACAATTAGATATTCAGCTTAAGAAGGCGATTGCACCCTCCTCCTCTCTTGAGGAAAAGTTCCAAAAACAAATCCAATCTTTTAATCAAAATCTACGTGTTTCTCTCCATTTTTATCAGGATTTTCCTTACGGGATGGAGCTGGATTACCAGCATAAATTTAAATATTTTTAAGATTTTTTAAGAATTTTTAAAAAATAAAAAGGCACAAAGATTAATCTTTGTGCCTTTTTTTGCCAGTCAGCAGAAAAGAAACAGCGTTTTCTTTTGTGCCTCTATTAGGCTAATTTTCTCTTGCGAGATCTAGCCCCGAGCATTCCTATTAACCCGCTTCCCATGAGGAACATGCTGGCTGGTTCAGGAATCACATTGCCTTCGGCTCGTCCATCGCCTCGGACGGTCCAATCCCCAATCCGAGGATTAATATTGTTTCGGCTTGTAAAGGAGAATGAAAAATCTGATCCAAAAAGTTGAGTATTGGTATCAAATAGCGAATCCCAAGCTCCAGCGCCAGTTGTTTCGAGGAAAACAGATCCGCTTCCAACTAAAGTCATGAAGTTGAAATCTTCTTTGAGTGTGTGTCCAGCAGCATTTTGAGCAACAGGAGTCAAATCGAGAACCAGGGTTCCGTTGGTGGCTGTTGTGTAGCTGTCAACCCCTGTTCTTCCACCCGTACCCAGTGAGGGATCATAATCTTGAGAGAAATCTTGGTAGATTTGAACTCTTCCACCTACGGTTCCGATTGTGACATCGCCTAAGAAATCAGGAGAAGTGAGGGTGTCATCATCAAATCCATAGAAGAAAATGCTGAGTTCATATGGGTCCAATTCTTTATCAAAAAAGAGTGGGCCGCCACCAATGGGCTGAACTTGATCAATTTGGGCAATTCCCCAGCTGTCTTCTGAGCCATCAGCATTTCCAACGGTGTTCTGAGGAATTACGCTGCCAGCTGAACCATCAAAAGGGTTAACATTGGTAGGGGTGTAGCTAGCTCCATCGTAGCTATATAATCTACCCCAATTAAAGAGATCGACAACGTCGAATTCGACTGGAATCGCGTAGGCGTTTCCTGCGGCTGCGCCCAACAGCATGAATAGGGCCATCAATGTTTTTTTCACTTCATCCTCCTTGTTTATAAATTATGCGGCGCTAATATTCGATTTTTGCCTTCAAAATATATTTAGCAATATCTGTGCCAATTTTTTTTAATAGAATCTTATTTCATCACATCGTAAATCATTTTATATCAATAGTTTATATTTAGAAAGCGCTGTCTACCTATGACAACATATGACACATGTGTACATATATGATACTTATAATGTTTAAAATACGCGACATGTTTTTGACGCAAATCAACATCTTAGTTATTTCTTTTTAAAGAAAGCTCAATAACTTTGATTCGGAGGTTTTCAGCGATCCTTTGATGGACTTCATCACTTTCTAGCAGAGAATTTTTAATGAAATCCTGTTTTGCCTGAATGGGCCCAAAAATGACTTTGACGGGAGCCAGATGAGGAATTTTTTGACCCCTTGGCCAGGTATGAAAAGCCCCTTCTAAATAAACAGGAATCACGGGTATTTGAAGTTCATGAATCAGGATCCCGATGCCCTTTTTGAATTCTTGCACTTCTCCATCAATAGAGCGTTGTCCTTCAGGAAAGTAGCAAACAATTTTTGAATTTCTGAAAAGAAAAGCACATGTTTGCAATGATTCAACAAAATTATAATCAAAGCCAATGGGAACCAGTCTGGCAAATCGTGTGAGCCAGCGCAATAAAGGATGTTCAAAAAAATTCCGATCACCGACAAAATATGTTTTTAAAGCTATCTGTAAGGGTAAAGCACAAAAAAGAAAAAGACCATCAAGATAACTTGTATGATTTGGACAAATGAGATAAGGCCCTTCTTTTTTAAGATGGTGAGCTCCCTCGATTCTTAAAAAGAAAAAGATTCTAAAGAAGATTTTCATAATGATAATGATCACCACGCTGAAAAGAATCTCTGGCCAACTCCATTGCATTTTGATTTTCTTTTGGATTTCAGGGCGAGGTGCCTCTTCCAAAGTTTTTTGCCATAATAGAGAAGATTTTCCAGCCGGTGTTGTGACGGTTTCTGATGGAAGGATTTTTTGAAGATTGATCAAAAGTTCTTCGATGGTA
Source organism: Candidatus Omnitrophota bacterium (assembly GCA_024653845.1). Classification (GTDB taxonomy): domain Bacteria; phylum Omnitrophota; class Gorgyraeia; order Zapsychrales; family JANLHA01; genus JANLHA01. The sequence continues at coordinate 4,151 of JANLHA010000317.1, forward strand.
TTGCTTGCAAAGAATTCCATGGCTTGGGATTCAGAAATTTTGAGCTTCAGATGGTCTTGAAGATTCAAAAGGAGTTCCACGCGGTTTAAAGAGTCTAATCCTAAATCAAGCTCAAGGTGATCCTGAGGGTTGAGTTTTCTTTGAAAAGTTGTTTCTAAAAAGGCCAGGGCAGTTTGGGACGTTTCAGAATATTGGGAATGCAATCTTTCATCTGGTGTTTTTTCCGCCTTGATATTTCTGACAATTTCACTATATATTGCGGGCAATTGATATCGTCTGAGTTTTCCTAAGCGTGTTCGAGGTAGAGGCTCTCGACTGATAGCGAACCCCTTGATTCGCTTATATGAGGGAAGCTGGATAGACAAGTTTTCTAATTCCCATTTGAGCCGTCCGCGAATATTGGTTTCATTTTTTGATTTAAAATAATCTTCATTGACCACGATAACGGCAACCAGTTTTTCATCTTCCGTGAGGAGCCCAGGATTTTTATTAGCTAAAATGGCGATTTCTTTAATAAATGGAATTTGAGAATAATACTCTTCAAGTTCGTCAGGATGGATATTTTTCCCATTGCTTAGAACAATCAATTCTTTCTTACGCCCTGTCAGATAAAGGTAGCCATCATGATCAAAATATCCCAAATCCCCGGTGTGTAGCCACCCTTCGGGAAGGGCCGGATGGGAATTGTTGATATCGGGATAATATCCCACCATGACATTGGGGCCACGAACGATGACCTCCCCTGCTTCTTGATCTGGCTGGTCTTGTGAAATTCGGACTTCTACATCGGCGAGCGGTTTACCGACAGATCCGATTTTCGGGTGTGATTTTGGATTGAAGGTAATGACCGGAGATGCTTCTGTTAAACCATATCCTTCTAAAAGAACAAATCCCCATAAGTAAAAATCTTTGGCGATCCTGGGATCCAACCGCGCGCCTCCGGAAATCATGAAGCGCAATTTGCCGCCATAAACTTCATGAACTTTCTGAAAAAGATATTGATTGAAATTGATTCCAGTCCATTGATAGAGTTGATAGAAAATTTTTGACAAAAATGATGTGATCAATTTTTGAAAGAATGACAAATCTTTCATTTTGTTGGTAATGGCATGGTGCATTAGAGTAAAGAGTTGTGGGACACCCACAAAAATTGTGGCTTGGGTCCCTTTCATCGAAGAAATCAAATCGCTGGAATTGAGACTTGCTGGAAAAACAATATGTGCGCCGGTCAATAGAGGTGTCAAAAGTGTCGTCGTGAAGGCATACGTGTGATGCAGCGGAAGAATGGCCATGACGGTATCTTGGGAAGAGGCCAGCGCAAGTTTTTGTAAGGATTGCACATTTGATAATAAATTTTGATGACTCAATTGGACCGCTTTAGGATTTTGGGTTGTTCCTGAAGTATAAAAAAATGCCGCAATCAAGTTGGGGTCCCTTGATGGCTCAAATTGGTTTTCGATAGAACAATGAGCGACATATTCCTGAAATTGGGGGGAATCCACGGTTATGACTTCCACAAAAGGCGGAATCTCTTGAAGCGAAGCTTTGGTCTTCTCGGTTGTGATCAATAATTTGGCTTGGCAATGTTCAAGAATCTGGATGACTTGAACTGCGGGGTACTGCAGATCTAAAGGAACGACAATGGCGTTATTATAAAGAGTCGCCCAAAGCGCGATGGGAAATTCAATCGTATTTCCTAGAAGGATGGCCACCCGGTCTTGAGGTTGAAGTCCCTGGCTTTGAAAAAATTTTGCCCACTGAATCGTTAAATGACAAACTTCTTGATAGTCGAAGGTCCTGAATGAAGGCCCTTGTTGAATAGTGATGGCCTTCTGATGAGGGTAAGTCTTTACAACTTCTGTAAAGACTTCAAAGAGATGGCGGGGGTTTTCAGGCATTCCGCTCTTAGATACGAAATTCTTTGAGATATTGTGTTTCTAAATTTTGAGCAAAGTATTCGAAGAATTTAGGAAATTTCTGCTGCACTTCTTGTTCAATCAGATGGATCTTTCCAATGTATGGGTTGACCGGCCCATAAACATCAACTTGCTTTCCAACGCATTCAAAATGAAATCCATGAATCCGTAAAAGTAACCACAGGCTTTTTTCCATAAGACTATACCATTCTTGAATGCCTCGTCGTTTGCTTTCATGATAGATTTCTCGATAAAGACCAAAGGCCATGGGGCGATGGCGACGTAGAAATTCTACCCCCTCTTTCATCACGGCGGTATCTGCAGAATCCGGAGAATAGTAAAGTTCGTCCCCCTTACGTCTTCTCAATTTGCGGCTAATCACGAGACGAGAAATTTCAACACATTGCTGTTGTTGGATTTTTTTGGGGTCAATGCTGACATCGGAACAATGAGTTTCGATAGGAAGCTTATGTTCTCCGGGGAGAATCATTCGCATCGTCCCAATCACTTCGTTTTCAGAATTGATGGCTGCAAAATGCAGCGACTGCGGATCGTAAATGTCTTTTTCACGTTGCTCAGGATAATCTTCTTGGCTGATGAAGTGACACTCATTGCAGTAAACTTCAAAGCGTAAACGATAGATTTGATCCATCAATTCGTGATCATTAAAGTTGACTTTTTTGAATGTGAAATATTCCATACATCCTCATTATAGCAACATCGGTTTTATGAGGAAAGCATTCTCTTGGTAGATCGAGGAAGAATTACGCAACTATGGATACTGTGCGAATTGATTGAGATTCTCTTCAATGGAATAGATATTCCCTACATAGACGTAAGGATTGACGGGACCAAAAACATCCACTTCTTCGCCAATGCAATGGAAATGAAAACCATGGATCCGCAAAAGGAGCCACAAGCTTTTTTCCATAAGACTATACCATTCTTGAATGCCTCGTCGTTTGCTTTCCTCAGCAATTTCTTGGTGAAGCCCCAGAGCAATCAGTCGGCTGCGACGCATAAAATCCGACATCCTGACTTTAGGCTCTTGAGTATTTTGTAAAGATCGATAACGGGCTGGGACTTTGCTTTTTCTTAATTTCGGGCTGATCACCAAACGGGAAATTTCGGCACATTGTCGTTGACGAAGCAACTGGGAATCAATATTGACATCCGGACAATAAAGTTGAACGGGAAGTTTCTTTTGGCCAGGTAAAATTAAGCGCATGGCTCCAATGGCTTCGCCTTCAGAGTCAATAGCTGCAAAATGTATGGATTGGGAATCGTAGCTGTCTTTTTCTAAGCAATCGGGATAATTTTCTTCTTTGATGAATTGGCGTTCTTTGCAATAAACATCAAAGCGCAAACGGTAAATCTGCTCCATCAAATCAGTATCGTAAATTTCGACTTTTCTGAACGTAAAAGAATCCATCACACCTACTCTAAAGAAGGACAACAGGAGGGCTTAACCTATGCTTCATATTACAAAAGGCATTATATGGGAAAATTGCAACAAAACAAGAAAATTATTAGAAGTTTTTAATCTTTTTGACTTATGCAGTATTGGCGATTAAAATAGAGCCTAATGAACCAAGAAAAAAAATACCAACCTCATGTGATGGAAGTCGAAGCTCGCCGCTATTCGTGGTGCAGCTGTGGGCTTTCTCAAAAACAGCCTTTTTGTGACGGATCGCACGGATCCACAGGAATGTTCCCGAAGACAGTTTCATTTGACAAACCACAAAAGGTTTCTTGGTGCACATGCAAAGCCACCAGCACTCCCCCCTTCTGTGATGGAACCCACAAAAGCATCCACTGATTTATTTTTCTAATAAGAAAATTCCAATATGTGCAAAGAGATTCGACAAAAGTG
>JANLHA010000321.1 GCA_024653845.1 Candidatus Omnitrophota bacterium
ACCTCTCGTTTGTCGAACAAATCCGCTCAGAAGCTGATAGTCGATTCTATCAATGCTTCGGCAGATACTTATTCACGGGTATGGCACATACCGAAGAACTCAAAGGGTATCCAAAAGGAGGTGGAAGATGAAACCACAGAGTAAGGCCAACGACGCCATCACATTCCTGGAGATTCTAACGCAGAAATACGATGTGGCAGTGGCCAATCCGCCCTATACCGATTCGGCTGATTTTGGTGAGGAGTTGAAGGGTTTTATCGAGGCGAATTACAAGAAACCCTACGCTTTTCATTCCAATCTCTATGCAACATTCATTAAACGCGCTTTTGAATTGACAATCGAGGATGGTTTTTTTGCAACCATTCACCCCCATACCTTCATGTTCATCAAGTCATTTGAGGGAGTACGCGAATACATCATCAATCATTCACACATTGATTTGATGGTTGATTATGGTCTTGACCGTGTGAATCTTTTTGGGCCTGGGATTCTCTTGGATGCCACTTTCTATGTGTTATCTAAGAAGCCTTCTGCTAACCTTGGTACTTATTTCAATATCACCGCCAACCTTCAGGAAAAGTATAAGTATGAAATCTTTTCCAAAGCTTTTTTAGACCTTATCAGTGGACGACAGAATGACAGGGTGCATTCCCTATACCAATCCAAACTGAAGATTATCAAATCATGGCCGTTTATTTATTGGATTAGTGATGCGTTTAGGGAGAAGTTTGGTAGTAAGTCCTTACAGGATGTGGCAAATGTTGTGGGTGGTATAACCTCTGGTGGGAATGAGCGATTTACCAGATTTATCTGGGAAATTCATTGTGGCGATATCTCAGTTGATTACAGTATTGACAAGAAAACATGGGTTGGATATGCCAAAGGTGGACCGTACAATAAATGGCATGGAAATCTTTGGTTGAGACTAAATTGGAAAAATGACGGAAAAGAGATCGTTAGTTCTCCAAAATCTGTAATGAGAAATAAAGAATATTATTTCAAAGAAGGAATCACGTATTCGGCAAGTGGTTCGAAAGGGGCTTCTTTTCGTCATCTTCCCCCAAATTTCATCTTTGATGCAGGAGGGTCATGTGTTTTTCCCTCCAAGGGTATTTCGAATCCAGCATTACTTGCTTTTTTAAATTCATTGCTGGTATCTTATGTAGTAAATTGTCTTAATCCAACGGTGAATACACAGGTAGGAGATTTAAAGCGAATACCTTTTGTTGCTCCTTCAAAAGAACAGAATTTGTTTCTTTCATCTATTTCGAGTCGCAATATCCAATTGAAAAGTAAAGTATGCGCCTATTCACTTTTAGAGATCGATTATCATTTTTCTCCTATTATTTTTGATGCTAAAATGGCCGACCTTCGCGAGAGATTTAAATCCTTCTTCTCCTACGAAAACCACCTGCTCACCCAAGTTCTGATCAACGAAGCTATCATCAACGAAAAAATTTTCAAGGTCTATAAACTCACCCCCGAAGACAAGGCGATGGTTCTTGCCAAAGAGGGAGAATCCATCGGTGGCCTTCCCGTGCTGGACAAAGCCCGCGCTGCCTACTTGGCCGAAGCCCGTGCCGCGGCGGAATTTCCGCTGGACAATATCCGCGACTTCATCGAGGCGCTTCCGACCACCACGCTTACGGAACAGGCGATCGCCGACCTCAACGGGCAGTTCGACTCTCTTTACCAGAGTAACAACGACCTCGAAGAGTTCTGCATCAGGAACCACATCAATCCTATCAACGTGTGGTATCTCTTCCAGAAGAGTGGTGTGCTCCCGTCGCAGAGAGCAAAAACCATCGCCATGGAGTTCCTGGCCGACCTCATCCGCGATATCCTCACTGAGGATGAAGACGGCATTGTGCCTCTGGTTCGAAACGCCGGGGAAGAGACGCTGATCAACCGCATCGAGAAGAAGTTTGAAGAAAAGGGGTTGACTTCTGCCCAGTTTTCGGCATTTCCGACCATACTGGGCAAAGAGATCGACGACTATATCAACAACAACTTTTTTGCTGAATTCTCGGACCATCTCAATCTCTTTATGTACCTCCCCAAGACCCCCTTCATCTGGCACATCACCTCCGGACCGCAGCGGGGCTTTGATGCCTACATCATCATTTACAAATGGAATCGCGACAAGCTCTTTGCGCTCAAGTCGGTCTATATCGAAAAACGCGAGACCGCCCTGCGCAACCATCAATCCGATCTGCTCAACGTGAAATCGGCTGAGGCCGAAAACGAGAAGGACCAGATTTTCCACCAGCTCAAGGAGATCGATTCTCTCAAAAAGAAGATCGACGAGCTGCTGGCCGAGGGCTATGATCCCAAACTCGACGACGGCGTGGGCAAGAACATCGCACCCCTGCAAAAGAAAGGCATCATTGCCTGTGAGGTGCTTAATGCCGGTCAGCTCAAAAAGTACCTGAATGCGGATTGGTAAGGAGGGAGAGAATGAAATTTGAACAGTTGCTGACCCTCTTTCAAGAAACCCACCGGGAGCTGCAAAAACGGGCCGCCCAGTCGGTGGATATTTCCCTTGTTGTTCGAAACTGGCTCTTTGGCTGGTATATTGTGGAGTTTGAAAAGGGCGGTGCGGACAGGGCTGAATATGGTTCAAAATTACTAAAGAAACTGGCCAAACGGCTGAAGATCAAAGGGTGCTCTGAGCGTGGGCTTGCCTTGTATTGCAAGTTTTATAATAACTATTCAGAGATTTTGCAGACGGTGTCTGCAAAATCCGAGATCCTCTCTGAGATTTTCAACGGTTCCACACGGGAAATTGGGAGGATTGTATCCGGCCAATCTTTAGTCCTAAAGGCCGACATTTTGCAGGCACTGTCTGCAGAGTTGGCAAAGGGGTTTGCTCTCGGGTGGTCACACTATGTCACCCTGTTGACCATCTCCAATCCTGACGAACGACGATTCTACGAAATTGAGGCGCGTG
>JANLHA010000110.1 GCA_024653845.1 Candidatus Omnitrophota bacterium
GTTTTATGCCTCTTTGCTATGGAGGAGGAATCAAAACGTTGGATCATGCGAAGAGAATTTTTGCATCAGGGGTTGAAAAGATTGCATTGAATAGCGTGGTTCTGAAAAATCCTGAATTTGTTAAACAGCTTTCTCAAATTTTTGGAGCTCAGAGCATCGTGGTCTCTGTGGATGTGAAAAAAGATTTTTCGGGAAAATATAAGGTCTATGATGCCAGTCAGAAAAAATTAACCGCGTTGGATCCACTGGAATTTATAAAAAATTTACAAGAACTTGGCGCTGGTGAAATTCTTCTCAACTCCGTCGATAATGATGGCACCATGCAAGGGTATGATATAGAATTGATCAAGACAATTAGTCATCAGGTGGATATTCCCATCATTGCCTGCGGTGGCGCAGGGCAGGTGTCTGATTTCACCAAAGCGGTAAAAGAAGGTGGTGCAGATGCGGTGGCTGCGGGGAGCATGTTTGTTTTTAATGGGAAATATCGAGCGGTTTTGCTCAGTTATCCTTCGATGGAAGAACTCGAAAGCATTTTCAAATGACAAATAGACCTTATCAAATTTGCACTCGCTGCATCATGGATACCAGTGATCCCCACATCACTTTTGATGAACAGGGAGTCTGTAACCATTGCCGGGATTATGAAAAGAAATGGAAGAAGATCACCTCGGAATCCCATCGCAGAGGACTTGAGAAAATCATTGAGAGGATCAAGGAAGAAGGGCGAAATAAAGAACATGATTGTGTGATAGGTGTCAGCGGAGGCGTGGACAGTTCTTATCTTGCGTATCTGGCCGTGAAGAAGTTTGGCTTAAGGCCATTGGCTGTTCATCTTGATAATGGTTGGAATTCAGAACTCGCTGTCAAAAATATTGAGAATCTGATTAAGAAGCTGGGGATTGATTTATACACATACGTGATCGATTGGGAAGAATTCAAGGATTTGCAGCGCTCTTTTATCAAAGCCTCCGTTGTAGACATCGAACTTTTGACCGATAATGCTATTGTCGCAATTTTGTATCAAATGGCTAGCAAGGAAAGACTGAAATTCATTTTAACTGGCGGTAATATTGCGACCGAAGCGATCATGCCCTTGGCCTGGAATCATCGAAAATCAGACGTTAAGAATATCCGGTCCATTCAGAAAATATTTGGGACACAGCCTATCAAAACGTTTCCTTCGGTCAGTACGATCCAAATCATTTTCTATGAATTGATCAAGAGAATCAAAGCTGTGCGAATTTTGAATTATCTTCCTTATGAGAAGAAAGAGGCGATGCGGGTTTTGGAAGAAGAATTGCATTGGAGGCCGTATCAATCCAAGCATGGAGAGTCTCTTTTTACCAAATTTTATCAAAATTATATTTTACCGACCAAATTCGGAATCGATAAAAGAAGAGCGCATCTTTCGACACTCATTTGTAGTCATCAGATGACAAGAGAGGATGCTTTGCGAGAAATCCAAAAGGAACTTTATTCGCCTCAAGCTTTAGCTGAAGATAAAGAATATGTTCTCAAAAAAATGGGATTCACGGCGCCAGAGTTTGAACAAATCATGAAGACTCCCCCGCGGTCTCATTTTGATTATCCGTATGATCGGTTGAGGATATTCATCAAATCAGTTTTTAAAATTTAACATAAAAATTCTATGTGTGGAATTGCTGGTGTTATCAACTTTAAAGGGATCTATTCTTCTGATGTTGAATTGATCAAGAGAATGAACCAGGTCCAGAAACATCGTGGTCCTGATGACGAAGGAATTTATCAGGACTCTGTCTGTGTTTTGGGTCACCAACGGCTCGCCATCATTGATCTTTCTTCCTGTGGTCATCAGCCGTTTGTCTCGGATGATGGTCGGTATCAGATGATTTACAACGGCGAAATTTATAATTACATTGAACTGCGCGAAGAGCTAAAAAGATGCGGGTATCAATTCAAAACTCAGACTGATACCGAGGTTTTATTGAAATGTTATCAGCATTTTGGTGTGGACTGTCTGAGCAAATTCAATGGGATGTTTGCTTTTGCTATTTATGATACCCAGAACCACCAGTTATTTTTAGGTCGTGATCGTGTGGGTGTCAAACCACTCTATTACACCATTCAAAATTCTTCTCTCTATTTTGCGTCTGAAGTCAAAGCTTTGATTCAGATCCCTGGACTTGATAAGTCCGTCGACAATCAGACCATTTTTGATTATTTGGTTTTCAACCGAACAGACATTTACGATGAAACTTTCTTTAAGAATATCAGACGGCTTCCTAAGGGGCATTACGCTATTTTTAATCGTGATGGTTTTTCTATCAGGCAATGGTGGGATCCTCTCGCTTTTGTCGCAGAACGAGTTCCCGCGTCTCATTCGGAGCTATTAAAAGAAATCGAAAAGATTTTTATCGACGCTGTCCGGTTGAGAATGCGCAGTGATGTCCCCGTCGGGGTATCCTTGAGCGGAGGTCTTGATTCGTCGATCGTCATCGGCATCTTAGCGGAACATTCGAATATTCCGGCCGATTTCCCCACATTCACGGCGGCTTTCCCTGGCGAGAGTGTTGATGAGTCTGGCTATATTGATGCTTTGAATTCCAAATACGCGTTTAAGAATCATCGGGTTTCTCCCAGCCCTGAAGCATGTTTAAATTCCCTCAAAGAATTCATCTACACGTGCGATGAACCCACAACAGGGCCATCATTTTATGCCGAATATGAAGTCGCCAAATTGGCGAAAGAGCATGGGGTGAAAGTTTTGTTAAATGGGCAGGGAGGAGATGAAGATTTTGCCGGCTACCATTATTTTCACGGATTTTATCTTTATCAATTGCTCAAGCAGAGAGATTTGGTCAAGTTTTCTTCAGAATTTCTAAAAGTTTTTTTAAATCAACAGCAAGGGATTGCCTATCAGACGTTGTTATTCCAATTGATAGTAAGAGGCCTGAAGCAATCTTTGCTTTTGAAAAGACATGGATATCTACAAGAAGATTTTTTTCGTACGCACATTCAGAAGAGCAGGATTTTTAATGAATTCTTTGATGCACCGACGTTGAATGTCAGTCTCGCCCGGCATTTTCAATATAAGCTAGAACACAATTTGCGCATGACCGATCGAAATACCATGACTTTTTCGATTGAAGCGCGATTGCCTTATTTGGATTACCGATTTGTCGAGTATTTGTTAGGAATTGCAGGGCATCTTAAAATTAAAGCTGGGCAAACAAAGTTTTTGCAAAAAGAAGCTTTAGGACGGTATACCGCGCCAGAAATTCTGGAACGTAAAGATAAAATAGGGTTTGCTGTCCCAGAGCAGAAATGGTGGCAACAACCAAGATGGATTGAACAAACTCAAGCTGCCTCTCGAGATTGCGAAGATACATTCGCGCACATTTTTAAAAGAGATGTCTTCCCCGCCTTACCCCGTGATGAATTTTCGTATTGGAAAATCAATCAGCTTTCGAATTGGCATCAAGTTTTTGTAGAATAAAGTCCTGCAGACAGAAAAAATTCCTTTAAAAATAACACATGTCATTGGTATAGCTTAAAAGCTGATTGATGTGATTCATTTTTAAGAGAATAAAAATAGATAAGAAGAAAATCAGGGCTTTCCCGATTTTCCTGACGAAGGTGCTTTCACTTTGAGAGAATATCATAAAGATTTCATCTAGAAACTTCACTCCTAAAATGATCAAGAAGGGTAAGCTCGCCACAATATATCGTGATTGATATCCTCCCCAAGCCATGTGAAAAAGAAGAATGACAATGCTGCTGAGATAGAGAAGGGAAGCTTTATGGGAGCGTTCTTCTTTATAGATGAAAAATGAAAGGAAAGCAAAAAAGTAAATGGGAGAAAATTCGATCAAGCGTCCGATATAAAAAAATGGATGTAGAGTATCCACAATATTCCAAGCCCAACTTGTGATCGGGATATAGAAGGGCGAAAAGCTCCTGAAAATATTTTCGAGCAAGGTTGAGAAGAAGAGAATGGCTACAATTGTTAACATGTGACGTCGCCATAAAGGTTTCTCTTGCAAGGTGTCGTGGGGCGAGGAAATTTCTGGAATCAAAACGGCATTCTTTCTTCTAATAAATTTCCAAGTGATGAAATAAATAGCCAATAAGATTGTTGAGGCGATCATGACTTTGACAATCCGCGCGCCTAGAGATAATTCGTGAGTGAAAAGATGTTTGGTTAAGAAATGAGATCCATAAATTTTATAATTCCATAGAAACCACGGTAATAAGAGAAAGAATGGAATACACAAGCTTGCTATAAAGGGACGATTCTTAAAGAGTTCTCTGTGGTAAATGATCCCGTAGAGCAAAATGATTCCTAAAGAAAGAACTCCTGTATATTTTGTCAGCATGGCTAACCCGACGCTGACACCTCCCCAAAAAAAGAATCTGCTATTTTCTTTTTGAATTCCGTAAGCATAAAGCAGAATGGCAAGAGTGATAAAAAAACCTAACGTCGAATCCATCCACATTTTTTGAGATGTCATGTTTAGGACAGGATCTAGCCACATGCAAAGTGCGGCGAAAAGACCAATCCGTCGGTCAAAGAAAATTTTTCCTAGAAAATACACAAGGAGAATGGTCAGGGCTCCAAATAGGGCGGAGGGAATGCAAGAAAAAACAGGTTCTTTCCCAAAAATTTTCATGCATGCGGCAATCAGATAACAAAACAAAGGAGGATGTTTGAACAGGGGTTCTTTAAAGTAGCTGGGTAAAGGAGCCAGTTCAGGTCGATCTTTTTCTAGCATCTCGGCTTGACGAATGGTGTTGTAATTTGTCGGATTATGCGAGAGTTGTACTCCTAACCCATAATAAACCCCTTCATCAATGGTCCAAACGCCACTGGAGTCGAAAACATACAGATGTGAAGCAAGGGCCGAGAGGACCAAAAATAAAAGAATGCCGGTGGTGATGAATTTTTCGCGTACGGAACTCATTTGCATAGAATTGGGTTCAGAAATAACACAGGTTATTAGGAAAACTGATCATAACATTGATCAGATAAGTTTTCCAGAAAACAAACAACATGCTTACGATAAGTAAAGATTGGCTGCACAAACGAAGCGACTTGCATTTGAGTTGAAAGGATTTCTTTAAAAATTCTTTCCATAGGATGATAGCCAGCAAGATCAAATAGGGAGTTGCCGCAAGAATATAGCGCGACTGGTAATCTCCCCACCAAGAATAAAAAATTAAAATGACAATGCTTATGACTTTAAGAAGGGTCAAATTTTTATTTTGAGAGGGGAAGATCATGGCAATCAAGGCAAAAATATATAATGGAGAAAGTTCAAGAAGCCTGCCTAAGTAAAACAAATGATTTTCATGGCTGAATAGCCCTCCTGCCCAGCTTGTCGAGGGAAGATGAGTCAAATCAAGGCTGGCCAGCAAATTTTTTAATAAAGCGAAGCTCAGGCAGCCCACAATAAGCCAGGAGAAGTATTTCAAGATTTGTCGATTCATATATTTCAAGAATAGAACAAGAAGGAGCATCCCACCGATCCCATAGAATAAAATAAGAATTCCGCGAGATCCAATTTCGACATTCATGATGTTGGAAATGAAGTTGATTCCATAAGTCGCAAAATTCCAGCTCAACCAAGGAGAAAGCATCAAGAGCGGAAGCAATAAGCTGACGATGAATCTTTTATTTTTAAACAATGTACGATTATAAAAAGTAACGTAGAGCAATATGCCCAATGTGATTAAAATTCCTGGATATTTCGTAAGAGTTGCCAACCCTGCACAAAACCCGCTCCACAAAAAATGGTTGGATTTTTGAGATTGGATGGCATGAATAAAAAAGATGATTGCCAAGAGTTGCCAAAAACTTAACATCGTGTCGATCCATATTTTTTGTGAGCAGATAATGTTAATGGGATCCATCCAGACTGCAAAAGCAGCCATAAGAGACAGGGAGCGTTGGTGAGTGATCAATTTGGCTAAGAAATAGATAGCAAAAATGATCAGTATGCCAAAAAAGTTTGCTACATAAAAAACAGTAAGATAGTTAGCTCCAAGAATTTTCATGGACAATGCCGCAAAGAAGAAAAAGAGTGGAGGATGTTTGAAGAGTGGATCTTTAAAATAAGACGGATAAGGCGCCAACTCGGGCCTGAGCTTTTCTAAGGATTCGACGAATTCTTGCGTATGATATTGAGGGAAGGTCCCTAGCAAGTTTTTGGCCAAATGATA
>JANLHA010000112.1 GCA_024653845.1 Candidatus Omnitrophota bacterium
GTTTTATCTTTTTTGACGCTGGCCAAAGAGACGTATGGATACAACAATGGGAAGAATGGCTTTCTTTTAACATCGCCTGTCAAAAACCCTAATCATCAGCTGCCCCCAGTTGAACATCAGTTCCAAGTCCTAGATATGTTGGATATCAAGTATAAAAAAGATATTTTGCTCGAACTTTGGCCTTCTAAAAATGATCATCGAAGGGTGCAGGAACTTTTGGAATCAGAATGGTTGGCGAATTATTCTCAGATCATTGGGATCAATGTTGCTGCTTCAGAGAAATGGAAAACCAAGAATTGGCCCGTTGAACACATGGCCCGTTTATGTGATTTGCTGGCAAGCCAAAATAAGCGCGTGATTTTAACGGGAATTGAGAAAGATAAAGAATTGGCACAACGACTGATGAGTTTGACTAAAACGAAACCAGCCAATTTTGTCGGGAAAACCAATGTTATGGAGTTGGCGGTTCTCATCAAGCATTGTCAAGTTTTTGTCACGCCGGATTCTGCGCCCATGCACATTGCCGCGGCGATGAAAGTTCCTTTTGTTGCGCTCTTTGGTCCGACGAGCTCGATACGTCATTTGCCACCAGCCACGTCGTGTCATGTTTTTGAAAAGAAGCCGCCTTGCGCCCCATGTTACAGTGCGCAGTGCAAGGTAAAGACGCACATTTGTATGTTGGCCATTGCTCCGGAAGACGTGGTTAAGAAAATCAATGAGTTGATAGAGGTAAGAAATATTTAGAAATATTTGGACTGAAAGATTTAAGCCTTTAAGCAGAATATCGCGCAGGCCGAGCGGGCATGGTTCCGAGCCTAAGGCGAGGAGAGCGAGGCCGGAGAGTTAAGTGAAGAAAATCACGCTGGGATTTTCTGAACGGTTCTGCGTGAGGATTAAATCTTTCAGTTTAATAAAAAATATATGAACATTCTTCATCTCACAACTCATCTTAACGTCGGTGGAATCACGAGCTATCTCTTGACCTTGTCTAAACAATTGATCAAGGCCGGGCATCGTGTTTATATTGTTTCGAGCGGGGGGGAGATGGTTGGAACTTTTGAATCCGTTGGAGTCAAGTGCATCAACTTGCCTATTAAAACCAAGTCTGAATTGAGCCCGAGAATTTATTGGGCGTTACCGGCGATCGTTGATTGTATTAAAAAATATAAAATTGATGCGATCCATTCGCATACTCGAATCACCCAGGTGATGGGTTTTTTGCTACAGAAGTTGACGAATGTGAAATATGTGGCGACTTGTCACGGGTTCTTTAAACCAAGAACTTCCCGTCGGGTTTTTCCATGTTGGGGTGAAAAGACCATTGCGATCAGTGACCAAGTGAGAGATCATTTGATTGGAGATTTTGGTTTGTCAAGTGAGCGAGTGATTTTGATTCATAATGGGATTGATTTGGAAGATTTTTCAGAGGTCAATCTAGAGATTAAAATGCAAAAACGAAAAACTTTGGGGTTAGATGAAGGGCCTATTTTAGGAATCATTGCGCGTCTTTCGGATGTGAAAGGCCACTCTGTTCTTTTAGATGCCATGTCGCAGATTGTCAGTCATTTTTCCACGGTTAAACTTTTGATCGTCGGGCAGGGCAAGATGGAAGACCAACTCAAGGCGCAGGTTGCGCATTTAAATCTCGGTCGACATGTTCATTTTTATCCAGTGGTGAATCGCACCGGAGATTTCTTGTCGGTTTTTGATGTTTTTGTCATGCCGTCTTTACAGGAAGGGT